>NZ_JARVRU010000186.1:0-26963 GCF_030209535.1 Lysinibacillus sp. fls2-241-R2A-57 | reverse complement strand
GGATTTGGATGGTTTACTACCGCCCAACCATTATAAAGGATTTTTTTATGCATAGACCATGTTACAGAAAATTCAGTTTTTGTGAATGCATTGAATTATTTTAATGCGACGCTAGTGCTGATAAATCAATGAAAATTATTAAAAGATGAAATTAATCATAATACAAAATAACAGCCTAATTGTATGTAGGTTGTTGTCTGAATTACTTTTTAGATAAGGTCGTCTTTGCAAGGCTTAAAACCAAATGCTGGAGGATGTGCACTAACGGCAGAAACATCTACTACGCTAGGACCTACTAAAAATGCAGTAAGACAAAACGCAATAAAAAACTCCCATCAACAGCGTTTATACTGTTAATGAGAATTCTTTTATTACCGATTAGCAACTTTTATGGACGTATCTCACATGGCTTTGGACTATGACATGGACCTGGATATGCAGCAGCTGGTACTGTGCTGACACTAATTAAAAATACCGTAAGACATAAAGTAGAAATGATCAGTTTAATACTTTTTTTCATATTCAATCTCTCCTTTATATTTAATACTTACATTATAGTATATTAATGGTGAAATAGAAATAGATTTTATTGAAATATCTGTAAAATATGATATTTCTGAACATTTGTATTGATGAGGCGTAAAAAGAACAAAAGGAACTGACTCATAATAAATTTAGAAATAATATGCCCAAGATATTTAGTATGTTAATGGTTTTATAGCTTTCTACTATTGTAAGTAAGCTTTAGAGCATTGAAGAAATAAAAAACTCCCATCAACAGCGTTTAAACTGTTAATGAGAGTTATGAGAATTATCGATTAGCAACCCAAGTTTTCACAAGATCTGCAGTACCATAAACGTAATGCTGATCGCCTACTTCATGGTATGTTGCGCTATCGTCAACCTCTGTATGCTTGTACGGAATACGTTGACGGCGTTTTTCTGACATTGGATCAGGAAGTGGAATTGCCGATAATAATGATTTTGTGTACGGATGAGCAGGGTGATTGTAAATATCATCTGCTTTACCGATTTCCATAATTTTACCACGGTACATAACAGCAATACGGTCACTGATGTACTTAACCATTGATAAGTCATGGGCAATGAAAAGATATGTTAAGCCACGTTCTTTTTGTAGCTGTTTTAATAAGTTAACAACTTGTGCTTGAATCGATACGTCAAGTGCAGAAATAGGCTCATCGGCGATAATAAACTTAGGATCTAAGCTTAGTGCACGAGCAATCCCAATACGTTGACGTTGACCACCAGAGAATTCGTGTGCATAACGGTTTGCGTGCTCTTTATTTAAGCCAACAGCTTCTAGTAGTTGATTGATTTTCTCTCGACGTTCTTTTTTATCCTTGTAAAGACCATGAATACTAAAGGCTTCACCAATGATTTCACCTGCTGTCATACGAGGGTTTAATGAAGCGTATGGATCTTGGAAAATCATTTGCATTTGACTATTAAATTTCTTTAATTCACTTTTAGATTTTTTCCCATGAACGTTTTCGCCGTCGAAAATAATTTCACCATCTGTAATGTCATACAGGCGAATAATGGAACGACCAGTTGTTGACTTACCACAACCCGATTCACCTACAAGACCGAGTGTTTCACCTTCGTATACATCGAAGCTAATACCGTCGACAGCTTTAATAGGGTTACTTGGTGAACCGAAATGCTGCTTTAAATTTTTGATTTCAAGAATTTTTTTTGCACCCGATTTAGTCATTTTGTTGTGCCTCCTTTGCTAAATATCCTTCAATACGTTTAGCAACTGCATCTGGAAGCGGAATTTTTGGCGCATCAGGATGTAACAACCAAGTTTTAGCAAAGTGTGTTTCACTTACTTGGAACATTGGAGGTTCTTGCTCATAGTCAATAGCCATTGCGAATTCATTACGAGCAGCAAACGCATCGCCCTTTGGAGGGTTGATAAGATCCGGTGGTGAACCAGGAATCGTGCGTAATAGCTCATCAGTATCATTATCTAAGTCTGGCATTGAACCGAGTAGACCCCATGTATATGGATGCTTAGGATTATAGAAAATATCATTAACAGTACCATATTCGACGATTTGGCCTGCATACATAACTGCCACTCGGTCAGCAACGTTAGCAACAACACCTAAATCGTGAGTAATGAAAATGATAGATGTTTTCGAATTTTTTTGGATTTCTTTCATTAGCTCTAAAATTTGAGCTTGAATTGTAACGTCTAATGCTGTTGTTGGCTCATCGGCAATTAGAAGCTTTGGATCAGCTGCAAGGGCAATGGCAATAACAACACGTTGACGCATACCGCCTGAAAATTCATGCGGGTATTGGTTAAAGCGTTTTTCAGGGAAGGGGATACCTACCTGAGTTAATAGTTCGATTGCACGTTTTTTAGCATCAGCTTTAGAAACTTTTTTATGTTGTAAAATAACTTCAGTTATTTGACGTCCGACCTTCATAGTCGGGTTTAAACTTGTCATTGGATCTTGGAAAATCATTGCAATTTCATTTCCACGTACTTTTGACATTGCTTTATCGCTTAACGGCACTAAATCACGACCGTTAAATAAAATCTGTCCTGCCGCATAAATACCAGGTGGCTGTGGAATTAGTTTCATTAATGCGTTACTCGTAACACTTTTACCAGAACCAGATTCACCAACGATTGCGAGTGTTTCACCTTCTTTTAGATCAAAGTTTACACCACGTACAGCGTGAACAAGCCCTGCATAAGTTTTAAAGTTTATTCTTAAATCTTTTACTTCTAAAATAGTTTTACTCATTTTCGGCCACCTCCTTATTTACGTAGTTTTGGATCTAATGCATCACGTAAGCCGTCACCAACTGCGTTAAATGCAAAGATTGTTAGTGAAATGAACAATGCAGGGAATATTAAACGCCAAGGAGCATTTGTAATTGCGGCATTACCTTCAGAAGCCATTGTTCCCCACGATGCATTTGGAGCAGGAACCCCAAGCCCTAGATAACTAAGGAAAGACTCTGTGAAAATAGCAGATGGCACAGTTAATGTCATTGTTACTAAAATCGCACCAAGGGCATTTGGCACTAAATGTTTTAGAATTAAATGCCATGTGCTAGCACCTAAAGTACGTGCAGCTAAAACATACTCTTGGTTTTTAATAGCTAATACTTCCCCACGTACGATACGAGCCATATTAATCCAACCTGTAATGGATAGTGCAATAATCATTGGTACAATACCTTGTTCTAATACTACTAAAAGTACAATTACAACCAATAGGTAAGGAATAGCTGTTAAAACATCGGCAATACGCATCATGATATTATCAACACGACCTCCTGCTAAACCAGAAATACTTCCCCATAACACACCAATAATTAAGTCAATAACTGCAGCAGCAATCCCGATGAATAAAGAAATACGAGCACCAGCCCATACTCGAACGAAAATATCTCGACCTAAATCATCTGTACCAAACCAAAATTCTGATGATGGTGGGGCATTAAAAACACCTAATTGGTCACTATATTTGTATTGTGAAAACATAGGCACAAATGTAGCCATTAAAATAATAATAAATAAAGCAATTAAACCGAAAATCGCCATTTTATTTTGGGAAAAACGAATAAATACTTCCTTCCAGAAGGAGACAGATTTATCAGCTAATTTTTCAGTTGCTTCATGATTTCCGCCAACAATTTTAAATTTATCTTTTTCGATTTGTTGCTGAGTCATTACTTTTTCGCTCCTTTCAGCTTAATTCGCGGATCGATAACACTATATAAAATATCTACGATGAGTACCGCAAATAAAAGAATGATAGAGAAGAACACAGTCGTTCCCATAACAACTGTATAGTCACGGTTCGTAATACTTTGTACAAAGTGTTTACCTAAGCCAGGAATCGCAAATATTTGCTCTACAATGAAGCTACCTGTAACGACACCAGCAGTTAATGGACCTAAATAAGTAACAACTGGTAAAAGGGCATTACGTAAAGTATGGCGGAAAACGATTGTCCATTTGCCTAAACCTTTTGCGCGAGCCATTTTTACATAATCACTATTATTTTGTTCAAGCATACTTGAACGTGTCAGTTTTGCTATAAAGCCCATATGCGAAAATGCAATAGCTAAGGCTGGTAATATACTATAACTGAAGCCCTTCCATCCACTAATTGGGAATAACTCAAGCTTATATGCTAGGAAATACTGCATAAGCCCAGCTAAAATAAATGATGGTACAGAAATACCAAGCACCGCAAAGGTCGTTGCCAAATAATCTGGCCACCTATTATGATAAAGCGCAGCAATTACACCGATTAATACACCAAATCCAATTGCTAAGAGCATAGCTTCAATTCCTAAAGTTAAAGAAACAGGGAAGCCTTCTGCAATCATATCATTCGTAGAACGCGCTTTATATTTCATAGATTCACCGAAATTAAAAGTGGCCGCATCGATTAAATAATCTTTGTACTGAATATACCAAGGGTTATTTAATCCATACGTTTCGTTTAACTTTTCCTCTATTTGAGGAGGGAAATTACGTTCAGATGCAAATGGGTTACCAGGAGCAAGACGCAATAGGAAAAACGTAGCCGATACGATGACGAAAAGCGCGAGAAGTATATACATCAGCCTTTTCAAAATATATTTAATCACATAAAACTCCTCCTTCTACTTGTCAATTATCTGACAAATAAGTGCTTTCGTATTTTAAAAAGAGCTGACTCGCACCGTAGTGGCTACGAGGCAGCTCTCCGCTTAGAGCTTAAAAGGTAATTTTTAACGAGTTATTTCATCTTTACGTATTTAAGGTGAATATCACCAGTTGGATTTGGATCTAAGTTTTCAATACCTTCTTTAACTACTGACAGGTTAGTGTAGTAGTAAATAGGTGCAACTGGGAATTCTGTCATAGCAATTTTTTCTGCTTGTTTTAAATAATCAATACGTTTAGCTTCGTCTACCTCAGCAACTGCTTTTGTCAATAAATCTTTGTATTGAGCATTTTCCCAGCCTGTTTGGTTGTTACCGTTTTTAGCCGTATCGAACATTTCAAGGAATGTATATGGATCTAGATAGTCAGCTACCCAGCCCATACGACCAATTTGATAGTCACCAGTTTTTAATTTTTCTATATAAACTTGCCATTCTGAGTTATCTAACTGAGAAGAAATACCAAGTTTTTTGCTCCACTCTTCTTGAATGTATTGAGCGATTGCTGCATGCCCTTCAGAAGTGTTATATGAAATGTTAACTTTAATATCTTTAGGGTCTTTAATACCAAGTTCTTTCATCCCTGCTTCAAGAGCCGCTTTCGCTCCATCAACATCGTTATCTTTGAAGTAACCACGGTCTTCTTCAAATCCAGGAATTGCTACTGGAACCATACCTGTAGCCGGTTTTTGTTCACCTTTAGTTACGTTGTCAATTAACGTTTGACGATCGATTGCTAAAGTAAGCGCTTTACGGATATTTGCATTAGACATAATTTTGTCTTTTGTATTGAACTTATACCAATAAATACTTGCTTCATCCTTGATTTTTAAAGAACCATCTTTTTTGAATTCATCAATTACATTAAGATCTATTGTTTGGAATGGTTTACCGATATAGTCAAGCGAGCCAGATTTAAAGTTAGTAGCAACAACTGATTCTTTTTCAATCATAGCAACATTTACAGTATTAACATCAACATTTGATGCATCCCAATAATCTTCATTCTTTGTAAGAACGATAGAATCGCTATGTTTCCAATCGCTTAATTTATAAGGACCATTTGTTACGTAATTTTCACCAGCGTCTGCATACCAATCTTTATTAGCTTCAGTCACTTTTTGGTTAATTGGTAAATAAGTTTTAAATCCTGTTAATTCTAGGAAATATGGAGTTGGGTTTTCTAAAGTTACGACTAAAGTTTTGTCATCTTCAGCTTTGATACCAACGCCATCAGCAGAACCGCCTTTTTCGTTGTAAGCTTGAGCCCCTTTAATTGGGTAGAAAATAGAAGCATACGCAGAAAGGTTTTCTGGATTTAACGCCCATTTCCAAGCATATTCGAAGTCACCTGCTACAACTGGATCACCATTTGACCATTTTGCATCACGTAAATGGAACGTATAAGTCTTTTTATCTTCACTTATATCCCATTTCTCAGCCATACCTGGAGTAGGCTTACCATCAGCGTCTGAAACAGTTAGACCCTCAAAAACGTTAACTAAGATTGCACTAGATGTAGTATCTTCTGCAAGTCCTGGGTGTAAAGATGGTGGTTCTGAAGCAATTGCTAAGTTAAGCTCTTTAGTTTTTGAACCAGAATCTTTGTTGCCGTCTGAAGATGAGGAATTATCAGACTTATCACCGCCGAAGCCACATGCAGCTAGTACTAATGAAAAGACTGCAAGGACTGTTAATAATAAAAACTTTTTGTTTTTATTCATGTGAATCCCCCTTATACAATTTTTAAGCCTTTTGTGAAGCTCTTATTTAATATACCAAAAAAATCATTTGCACAAAATAAAAAAGATTCAAATTTATATAGTATTATCTGACATCTAATAGAATAATAATTTTTTTCGATTCATCACATTAATGGATTAAAGTAATTTGATGATAAAAATTTGATATTTATTTGTTTTGAATATCAAAAATAAAACAAAAATTAAAAAAAGATTTATTATACCGAAAATTCATATTCTTCCGATAATGCTATTGTTATTCGAAAAATGATTCAAAAGTCACGGGAGAGGTGCTTGAAGAGATTTATATGGAAATGTAGAAAATCATTGTAAAACTGAGTAATTTCAATTCTAGTTCAGGCATTTTTTTGTAATTTCTAATCGCAAAGAATGAATATTTTTAGCTATTAATGATATATAAGAATCTTGATTTGTATTTATTTAAGATTATTTAGCATAAAAGAGAAAAAAGAAGAAGAAGAGTAAATGATGAAAAAATGAACATTTTTTAAGTAATAATTGAAATGAATATTCGTTAAATATGTTTTTTTGAAATAATTTACACATTACTTGCATATACAACTATGTATAAAAAAATAGTATAGTCTATCAAATATATGCATGCAGAACTTGGAATATGTAAATGGAAAAATATATATGCTTTTAAGTGCTTTTATGTTGTTGTTTTATGGGAAAATCCATTTGTCTCTCTTAAAAGGAATGCCTCTACATATAATTACTAAAAAATCATGTAAGTAGAACTTAATGAGTAGAAAATACACTTAACTTCTTTATATGGTCGATTTTACCATAGTATGATTCCTAAATGGTAGGCTTCCTAAAAATAAACAGTAAAGTAGTTGTAGGTGGGTGAATGAGAAGCCACCCTAGGCTCTTCGCAAAAAGAGGGGGTGATTTCCATAGCACATGTTTTCTGCACGAAAGCGTAGTGCTAACGAAACGACAGCAACAAGTGTTTTTCTGTGCGAAAGCGTAGTGCTAACGAAGCGACAGCAACAAGTGTTTTATCTTGCGAATGCGAAGCGGCTGGATGTTTCAAAATGCCAATCGCTGATAAAATATCGATAATCGCTGATAATATCGAGAAACCGCTGATAAAATGCCGATAATCGCTGATAACATCAAGAAAACCGCTGATAAAATGTCATGAATTGCACTCATCACCCCAACACTAACATCATATGGCAATACTTTATTAAATAGGACATCTTAATTTCTTTGTCATGTTAATTTTTCAAGAATATAAAGCAATAAAGCAGTGCACTTCGATTAAGAAATGCACTGCTTGCAGGTTTAAAGCTTAAATTGATTAATTTGTTTTTGTAAGTCTAATGATTTTTCGCTTAAATCTGTAGCAACTCGGTTTACTTGTTGAATTGTTGCTGCTTGTTCCTTGCTAGCTTCGTCAATGATCTGTGTATTGGCTGCACTAGTGGAAGCGCCATGAGCAATTTCTGCGACAGAGGCTGCTACTTGTTCAGCACTTGCAGAGATTTCTTCAGAAGTAGCCGAAATATCTTCTATTTGATCGGTCATCGTATTGATCGCTTTTACGATTGCTTCGAAAGAGTTGCCAGCATCCTCAATAATTTTCACACCGTCTGTGACAGATTGTAGCCCGTCTTCGACAGCTTTTTCTACATTTTGGGTATCTTCTTGGATTTCTTGTGTTAAGGTAACGATTTGATTGGCTGATTGCTTTGATTCTTCTGCTAGCTTGCGTACTTCGTCGGCTACGACAGCGAAGCCTTTACCATGTTCACCTGCACGTGCAGCCTCAATTGCAGCGTTTAGAGCTAATAAATTCGTTTGATCTGAGATTGCTGTAATTACTGTAGTAATCGTGCCTATTTCTTCTGATTGTTTACTCAATTTTTGAACGAGATTGTTAATCATTTGTGTAGAGTCATAAATGACGTTCATTTGTTGTTGAGCTTCATCAACTGTATCGTTACCATTACTCGCTAACTCACTTGTTGTCACTGCGCTTTGATGAAGTTGTTGAGTTGCTTCTGCTATACGTTGTACACCTACTGCTGTTTCATCCATTGCATGTGCGCTCTCATTGGCAGCAATTGTTGCAGTAGATGCCGCATCGGCCGTCTCATTAATACGTACAGTTACCTCATCTGCAGAAGCAGAAATCTCTTCGGTAGAGGCGGATAGCTCTTCGGCAGAAGCTGATAAATGTTCAGCATTATCTTGTATATTTGTTAATAAACTTCGTAAGTTACTTTTCATTGTATTAAAGGCTGTAGAAAGCTGACCAAGCTCATCTTTAGATTGATGGGAGATATCTTGATGATGTAATTCGCCATTTGCAATATTATTGGCCGCAATAACTACGGATTTTAAAGGACGTGATATTGTGCGCTGTACATAAAGCATCAGGCATATTCCAATAATTACGCCGATGATGATAGCGATGATTGAAATTATTTGTGAATTTGTTACGGCTTGTTTAGATTCTTTCGTAACAACATCAAGTTGTTTTTTTTGGTAACTTGAAATTTTCTCTGATTCCGCTAACAATCCTTTGTTGGCTTGTTGGACTTCACCATTAACTTTTTGTAAAGCTTCCTCTAATTTACCAGCATTATAAAGTGTAATGGCTTCCTCGGCAGCTTTGTCAAACGCATCATTATATGTATTTAAATCTTTCGCATATGTCTCCATCTCAGGAGAATCGGATTTTTTTAGCATTTCTACAACATGATCATCTAGCATTTTTGTATATTTTGCAAAGTTGTCTTTGTTAGCTGCTGTATCTTCAATAATTATTGCGCGAATGAAAAGACCCTGCATTGCTAGTTCAAATTGAATGTTATCAGCTAACTCTACTAGAGCAACACGATCGTCTAATGCATTTTCTACCTTGATTTCAATGTTTGAAAACTGAACAAACAAAATCGACAATGAAATAATTAAGGCGAGGATGATGGTGAAAAAACCAAAACTTAATTTTTTGCCTACAGACATAGAGATACACCCTTTCTAAATGCTATTTATATTTTAAATTTAGCCATCTAGAAAGGTGGAAGTCAATAACAGTTAGAATAAACAGTTCAGAATATTCATGAGTTTGTAAAGTGTTTTATATAATAAGGAACAATAGCTATAAAAATCAGTTAAGAGAAAGATGAATTTAATAGTTACATAGTACAGATTACATATTTTTTTTATAAAAAAAGGAATACGATATATTTCATATCGTATTCCAACCTTTAAGACTGTTTTTTTAACTGTAAAATGACCGTTTCATCTGGATCGATGTATAAAGTCTTTTGTTCAAAGTAAATAACAAAACCAGGTTTAGCGCCATTTGGTTTTTTTACCTGACGAATTTCTGTGTAATCGACTGGGACAGAGGAAGATTCTCGCGCTTTTGAAAAATAGGCAGCAAGTGTAGCGGCTTCTCTTAATGTTGTTTCGTCTGGTTCGCTCGTATGAATGACAACATGAGAGCCTGGTATATCCTTCGTATGTAGCCAAATATCTGTACGTTTAGCTATTTTAAATGTAAGCATGTCATTTTGCTTGTTATTTTTCCCAACAGAGATGGCTACACCTGTAGAAGAGACATAACGTTCAGGCTCAGGCTTCACTTGCTTTTTCTTTTTTCTTGCATGACGTAATTTTAAATAACCTTGCTCTGCTAATTCTTCACGAATTTCTTCAATATCTCCTGGTGCCGCTTGTTGAACTTGCTGAGCAAGCATTTCAAAATATGCTATTTCTTCCTTCGTTTTTTCTAGCTGTTCTTGAACCATAATAAGGGCATTTTTTGCCTTTGTATATTTTGTGTAATAGCTTTGAGCATTTTCAATCGGTGTTTTACGTTCACTCACTGGAATAGTGATTTTTTCTTCTCCAGTCTCACTATAGTAGTTAACGACAGTTACTTCCTTTACACCTTTTTCGAATGCGTAAATATTCGCCATCAATAATTCCCCGTATAATTGGAACTGATCAAGTTTAGATGCACGTTCGTAGTCTTTATTCAACTTTTTAGTTTTTAATGTAAGCTTATCAATTTCATTTTGTAGCCATCGCTCTAAATCACCTGCCTGCTGTTTGACACGATCTCGCTCAGCTCGTGCGAAAAATACGCGGTCAAGTAGTTCATGTACATTTGGATAAATCGTTACATCTCCTTGTAAATGTGTTAGAGCGATTGGGGAGAAGTAAGTTTTATTATTAGCGATTACATACATTGGCTCAGTTCCACCATTATTAAAGGAAGCGATAAAGTTTTTAAAGCAATCTATTTGATCATCTGCATCTGTTAAACGGAACAATAATTCTTCTGCATGAATGGGTGAGAAGCCTACAAATTGCGCAACAATTTCCTTAGCAGTTTTTTGTTCAGAGAAAAAACTAGTAAGCTGTTCGTCCGTCACTGCTAAAGGGTGCCATTTATTTTGGGCAGGTGGCGCGATATAAGGTTGACCAGGTAACACTGTTCGAAAACTATTCACAGAAGGCGGCAAATGCTTTAAGCTGTCGACTATTTTCCCCTGCTCCTTGTCAATTAACAACAGGTTACTGTGACGGCCCATAATTTCAGCATGTAACTCCCTTACAATAGGGTCGCCGATTTCATTTTTACTTTCAATTTCTACTATTATAATGCGATCAAAATCGTGCTGTTTAATAGAAGAAATAAAACCACCCTCTATATGCTTTCGTAACAGCATACAAAACATAGGGGGTTCTGCTGGATTCTCAATAGATTGCTCAGTAAGATGGACACGTGCGTAAGAAGGATGAATCGAAAAAAGTAATTTATGATTGCTTCCGTTCGCACGAATATGTAGAACAACCTCCTGAGCGTTTGGTTGATGTATTTTAGTGATCCGACCTGTTACTAATTGTTGTAGGTCGGCTGTCATTGAATAAGTAAATAAGCCATCAAATGCCATATGAATTCCTCTTTCCAACGATATAAGCATCCTTGGTACTTTCGTATTTTATATTTTAATAGTGCAAGCTTTTCCACCAGAGTGTGTGGTTGATTTCCGTTCCGGCTGGGCGCTTTGTTGCTGCCGCTACGTTAGAACTACGCTTTCGCACAGAGCAAAGCTTCCTGGGGGCGTCCGATGAGCCGCTTCACTCGCGCTGCTCGCTCCAGGGTCTCATCTGTGACGCTAATCCCCGAGGAGTCGCCCAGCCTTCGCTCCAATCAACTTATATTCATGACATACGTTTTAGCAAAATGTCATTCCTAAATGTCGATGATGGATCAATTTATTAGAAATCACTTTTATAGCACAATACCACAACGTGTGGTTGATTTCCGTTCTGGTTAGGCGCTTTCATGGGGGCGTACGATGAGCCGCTTCACCCGCGTTCCTCTATTACTGATCCCCGAGGAGTAGTCCAGCTTCCACTCCAATCAACTTATATGCGTGACATACGTAAAATTATGACGAGGCATAATTGATCAAATGTCATCTCTTTCTTTTGGTGATGAGATTTTCTTATGTTTATCATAGCATTTTTTAGGTGAATATTAAAATATAGCTTCAATTGTGGTAGAATTAGCTTTTGCTCTATCTTCATTCAGTGGGTGTCCAACCCCACCCACTGAATGAAGATAGAGGCCACCGGCGGATGTCACGGATTTTGAAAGGAATGAATTGTGCGGGCACAATTCAAAATCCGGACGCAATTACGCCAAGGCGAAATTGATCTATTTTTTCCGTCATAAACGACAGAGCTTATGTTATAATAATCCCAGTATGCAAAGAAAGGTGTGACGAACCTTGGTGCGTAGTATGACTGGTTTTGGCAGAGGTGTCACAACAACAAAAGACTTTCAATTAACCGTAGAAATGCGCTCGGTCAACCATCGTTTTTTAGAAATTAACGCAAAATTTCCGAAAGAATGGCTTGAAGCAGAAATTTTTGCAAAGAAATTAATTTCACAAGCTTTGTCTCGTGGCAAAGTTGATGTGATGGTTTATGTTAAAGACTTAGATAACGTCGAGCAATCTATTGAAATTAATTGGTCATTAATTGAAGCGTATCGTAAGGCAAAAGAGCAATTAGCAAGTAAAGTACCACTAGAAGAAAAATGGACGATGCAAGAGCTACTATCACTTGAACAAGCACTTGTACAGGAAAAGCCACAGCTTACACCTGAAGATTTACTTTCGGCTGTTGAACAGGCTATTACGCAAGCAATTGAGCAGCTGATTCAAATGCGTGAGCGTGAAGGGCAAGAATTACAAGATGTTGTTGTACAATATAAAGAACAGTTAATGGAACAAGTGAACAAGATTCGTTCATTCTCGTCTCTTGCTGTTGAAAAATATCGTACACGATTATTAGAACGAATTACTGAAGTGGCGGATGGAGCATTGTTAGAAGATCGCTTACTTGCAGAAGTAGCGATATTTGCAGAACGTGTGGACATCACCGAAGAATTGGACCGATTAGATAGTCACTTTCATCAACTGACAGAAACGTTACAAGAAACGATTTCGGTTGGCCGTAAATTAGACTTTTTAATGCAGGAAATACATCGCGAGATCAATACGATTGGTTCAAAAAATCAATCAACAGAGGCGGCCATTGCGGTAGTTCAAGCGAAAACAATATTAGAAAAGATGCGTGAGCAAGTTCAAAATATCGAATAACTTGTTTGTATCTGTTATAAATTAAGGGAGATATAGAGAATAAATGATAAAAGAACGTGGATTATTAATTGTTCTGTCTGGCCCATCTGGTGTAGGTAAAGGGACAGTGCGAAAAGAATTATTTTCTCAGCCGAATACGAATTATGAGTATTCCATCTCGATGACAACACGAAATCCTCGCGAAGGTGAAGTAGATGGTGTAGACTATTTTTTCAAGACACGTGAAGAATTTGAAGCGTTAATTGAACAGGGTGGCTTATTGGAGCATGCTGAGTTTGTAGGGAATTATTACGGAACACCGTTAGCCTACGTAAATGAAACACTGGATGCAGGACGTGATGTGTTTTTAGAAATCGAAGTGCAGGGTGCTGCTCAAATCCGCGAAAAGGCACCAGATGCATTATTTATTTTCTTAGCCCCACCAAGTTTAACGGAATTAAAAGATCGTTTAGTTGGTCGAGGGACGGAAACAGCAGACGTTATTGCAAAACGTATTGCAACTGCAAGTGAAGAGCTTGAAATGATGAGCCTTTATGATTATGTAGTAGAAAATGATGAAGTGACAAATGCTTGTGATCGTATAAATGCGATTATTAAAGCCGAGCATTGTCGTAGAGAACGTGTTGAAAAAAGATATTTGTCAATGTTGAGAGGAGAATAAACCTATGTTATACCCATCAGTAGATACTTTAAAAAAAGAAATCGATTCAAAATACTCTTTAGTAAGTCTAGCATCTAAACGTGCTCGTCAAATGCAAGAGGAACAAGACACAGAACGCTTACACAAGTACGTTTCCCATAAATACGTAGGAAGAGCACTTGAAGAAGTAGCGGCAGGTGTACTTACGAAAGTATCACAGGATGAGTCAACTGTATACGAAGACGAAATCTAACATTGATGTAAATAAGCTTTTGCGAAAATGTTAACGTCTGCAGTGGATTTTTGAATATACAGCATGCCGAGAGCTCCCGGGGAATTTTCCTTTGGGAGCTTATCATTTGAAAGGACGATTGTGCATGAATAAAAATATTTTACTTTGTGTTTCAGGTGGTATAGCGGTTTATAAGGCTGTCGCTCTAGTGAGCAAGCTATCTCAGGCAGGGGCAAATGTAAAGGTTATCATGACAGCATCAGCAAGACAGTTTGTTAATCCGCTGAGCTTTCAAGTTATGTCCAAAAATGATGTTTTTTTCGATACTTTTGATGAAAAAGATTCGAGTGTTATTGCTCATATTGATTTGGCGGATTGGGCAGATTTAATTTTAGTTGCACCAGCTACCGCAAATGTCATAGGGAAACTGGCAAATGGAATTGCGGATGATATGGTAACGACGACTCTGCTTGCAACAACTGCCCCTGTATGGCTTGCACCAGCGATGAATGTACATATGTATGACCATCCAGCGGTAAAACGAAATTTGGCTCAGTTACAATCTGATGGTTATCAATTTATTGAGCCATCGGAAGGGTTTTTGGCATGTGGCTATGTTGGGAAAGGTCGTTTAGAAGAGCCAGAAAAAATAACAGCGATTGTGCAAGAGTATTTTTCAGAGAAGGCCAAGCCGTTAGCTGGTAAAACGGTAGTTGTCACAGCTGGAGCGTATTATATACCATTGGATGAGCAGCATGTGATTAGTACACAGGCAAATGGTAGAATTGGTCAGGCAATAGCCGAAGAGGCAAAACTACTTGGGGCAACTGTCATCCTCATAGATGAAAAAGAAGCAAATGTGCATAAGCTTTTTGAACAACTAGAGGATTATCAACAACAATATCCATCTGCATTTTTTATCCATGCTGCAAATACGCCTACAATTGAAGGGGCGCCGATACTATCCTTAGAAGGAATGACAGCAATAACCTTTGGACAAAAGGTTATTGGTGAGTCCATGTTAACAATCATGTCTGACATGTGGATTGATTTTAGTGACACGGCAGAAGTAAATGGTCAATTGTGGGATACGACAGATGCCACGCAGTTTGCGCACGCATTTTGGACATATGTTTTACAAGGTGAGGCGCAATGAGTTTTTTGATTGCAGAGGTTATAGTGGATGTTTCAACTTACCATGTAGATCGTCCGTTTGATTATGAAGTACCTACAGAATGGGTAAATATTATCGAAATGGGCTGTCGTGTCAAAGTACCGTTTGGACCAAGAAATGTTTTAGGTTTTGTGGTTGGATTAAAAAATGAAACAGATGTACCAGCTGATAAATTAAAATCTATTGCACAAATTTTAGATATAGAGCCTGTGTTAACTGAGGAAATGCTGTTAATGGCAAAGTGGCTAAAAAACGAAACGATTTGTTATGAAATCGATGCCTTACAGGTTATGCTCCCATCAGCACTTCGAGCGAAGTATGAAAAAATCATTATGCTGCAAGAGGATAAAGAGGCTTTGCCGGAAGAGGCTAAGGCTATTTTCGGTAAGCGACAACAGGTTAATTTCAAAGAATTCGAGCGTGCTGAATTACTTCCTTTATTAAAGCAGCTTATTACTGATAAAATTGTAAAAATTGAAAACGTTGTGAAGCAGCAAGGGAATGTGAAAGAAATTCGTATGGTCAAAATTTCAGATAATCAGCAAGATATCGACAAGGCGATGGTAGATGCAGCGAGAGCAGCTAAACAGCGCCAGCTGATTGAATGGATGAGTGCACACCTTGGAGAAGTCCTGTTGCCACAGAAAATCTATGAAGAAACAGGTGCATCTCCAGCAGTACTACAGTCAGTTATTGACAAAGGGGCCGCTCACTTTATACAGGAAGAGGTGTATCGTGATCCCTTTACGAAGGAGGTTTCCCGCACTCAATCTTTACAATTGACGGATGAGCAGCACGTTGCATTAAAGGATATTATTACATCAATAGAAGAACAGACTGCGAAAACTTTTTTACTACACGGCGTCACGGGAAGTGGTAAAACGGAAGTTTATTTGCAAGCGATACAAAAGGTGTTAGATGAAGGCAAGGAAGCTATTATGCTAGTGCCTGAAATATCATTAACACCACAAATGACAGAGCGTTTTCGCAGTCGTTTTGGTGAGATGGTTGCTGTTATGCATAGTGGCTTATCTGTCGGTGAAAAGTATGATGAATGGCGTAAAATTCAGCAAGGAAAGGTAAGCGTTGTTGTGGGAGCTCGTTCCGCTATTTTCGCACCTTTTACAAATATAGGTCTTATCATTTTAGATGAAGAGCATGAATCAACATATAAGCAAGAAGATTCACCGCGTTATCATGCTAGAGATGTAGCAATTTGGCGTAGCGAATTTTATAAATGCCCAGTCATATTAGGTAGTGCAACGCCTGCACTTGAATCTTTTGCGCGAGCAAAGAAGGGCGTATATAGTTTGCTATCATTAAAGCAACGTGCTATGCATCAGGCGTTACCAACTGTTTTTATTGCGGATATGCGAGAGGAACTTCAAAAAGGTAATCGTTCAATGTTTTCTGAGCAGCTTGTTGATGCTATACGTGTAAGGCTTGAGAAAAAAGAACAGATGGTGCTGTTTTTAAATCGTCGTGGCTATTCTTCTTTCGTGCTTTGTCGTGATTGTGGGACGGTTGTGCAATGTCCAAACTGCGACATCTCGTTAACGTATCATCGAACGACAGAGAAATTAAAATGTCATTATTGTGGCTATGATGAGCGTGTTCCACAAATATGTCCACAATGCCAGAGTGAGCATATCCGCTATTTTGGTACAGGAACGCAAAAAGTCGAGGAAGAAATTTATAAGCTATTTCCTGAGGGAAGGGTTCTCCGGATGGATGTTGATACTACAAAGCATAAAGGTGCACATGAAGAAATTTTGCAGGCATTTGGGGAAGGGCAGGCAGATATTTTGCTAGGTACGCAAATGATTGCGAAAGGTCTTGATTTTCCTAATATTACGCTTGTTGGTGTACTTAGTGCTGATACATCGCTGCATTTACCCGATTACCGTGCGGCTGAGCGTACATTTCAGTTATTAACGCAAGTTAGTGGTAGGGCTGGACGTCATGATAAACCTGGTGAGGTTATTATTCAATCGTATACGCCAGAGCATTATGCAATTGAATTGGCAAAAATACAAGATTACGAGCCATTTTACGAACGTGAAATGTTTTTACGCCGTCGCTCAAGCTATCCGCCGTATTATTTTGTAGCACTTGTTCAAATATCTCATGAAGATGTCATGATGGCGGCAGAGTATGCTGGACGTGCGGCAGATTGGCTAAGGGGAAACTTATCAAATCAGGTTGCTATTATCGGTCCAACAACGGCAAGTATTAGTCGTCTCCAAAATAGATATCGTTATCAATGTTTGATAAAATATAAAATTGAACCAAACCTAATTCCTGTATTACAGCGCCTTCTAGCGATGTATCGAGGGGAATGGATTAAACAAGGTATATTAATGACAGTAGATTTAGATCCGTCAACTATATAAAAGGGTTCATCACCCGATTGGACATGACATTTTGCTAAAACGTATGCCATGCGAATAAGTTGATCTTCGTTCCTGCTGGGCGACTATCTGCGCGAAAGCAAAGCGACAGCGGCAAAGCCCTCAGCCGTAACGGAAATCAACCAACTCCGAGTTTTGGTGATGAGCCTATAAAGAGCTGATGTGGCGTTATAATTAGACAAGGTAATAAGCCTTAAATAGTAGAGAAGAGGAACATAAGATGGCAATTAAAAAAGTTGTTGAACATCCAGCAAAGGTACTATCAACGCCGTGTGCGGAAGTAACAGAAATTAATGAAGAAATTATTACTTTATTAGATGATTTATATGACACAATGGTTGAATACGATGGCGTTGGTATTGCAGCACCTCAAATAAATGTAGGATTACGTGTGGCAATTGTCGAGCTTGGCGAAGAACGAGATGTTTTAGAAATGATTAATCCGACTGTTATTGTAACGGATGGAGCAGAAGTAGATATTGAAGGTTGCTTAAGCTTTCCAGGACTATACGGTGAGGTTGAACGCCCTGAATATGTAAAAATTGAAGCATGTGACCGTGAAGGACGTGTATATGAGTTAGAAGCGGGAGGCTTTGATGCGCGAGCAATTTTACATGAAATCGATCATTTAGATGGCGTACTATTTAATTCAAAAATTAAACGCATTGTAACCGAAGAAGAACTTGAAGCAATGTACGCTGAAGAGGAGGAATAAAATGACTTCAATAATTTTTATGGGAACACCTGATTTCTCCGCGCCAATTTTGCGTATGCTACACCATGAAGGCTATGATATTAAAGCTGTAGTTACACAACCGGATCGTCCAGTTGGGCGTAAACGTGTACTAACACCGCCACCTGTAAAGGCAGCGGCTATGGAATTAGGTTTACACGTTATTCAGCCTGAAAAACTACGTGGTTCTGAGGAATTACAGCAAATAATTAATTTACAGCCTGACCTAATTGTAACAGCAGCTTTTGGACAAATTTTGCCGAAGGAATTGCTGGATGCACCACCGCTTGGTTGCATTAACGTCCATGCGTCACTTTTACCGAAGTATCGTGGTGGAGCACCTATTCACCAAGCAATAATTGATGGTGAAAAAGAGACTGGTGTAACGATCATGTATATGGAGCAAAAGCTAGATGCCGGTGAAATCATATCTCAAAAGGCTATCCCAATTGAAGAGGAAGATCATACAGGTGGACTATTTGATAAGCTGAGTGTTGTAGGCTGCGAATTATTAAAAGAAACACTTCCTTCTATTATAAATGGAACAAATAACCGTACAGTGCAGGATGAAGCACAAGTAACTTTTGCAAGCAATATTTCACGGGAACAAGAACGTATCGATTGGGCAAAGGATGCTATAACTTTATACAATCAAGTACGTGGTCTTCACCCATGGCCAGTTGCCTATACAACATTTGAAGATGGGAACTTTAAAATTTGGTGGGCGAAAGTTGGCAACGCAAAGCATGATACTATTCCTGGTACGGTCGTTGGGATTTCAAAGGATCATTTTGAAGTTGCAGCAGGAAATGGAACAACACTTGCCATGTATGATGTACAACCAGCTGGTAAAAAACGCATGACAGCAGAGGAATATTTGCGTGGTACAGGTTCTAAATTACAGATCGGGGACCAATTTAAATGAGTAAAAAAAGCGTAGTAATTTGGGATGGAAATGTGCGTAATGCTGCACTTTCTATTCTGTTAGCAGTGGATAAAAATCAAGCTTATAGTAATTTGCTTTTAAACGAAACGATCAAGCGACATAAAATCGAAGCGAAGGATCGTGCCCTTTTAACAGAAATCACGTACGGCACTCTACAGTATAAAATGACTCTTGACTACTATTTAGAGCCGTTTATTCGTGGTTCAGTGGATCATTGGGTGCGCTGGCTTTTACGTTTATCTTTATATCAAATGCATTATTTAACGCGTATACCACCTCATGCAGCAGTGAATGAAGCTGTGGAAATTGCTAAGCGTCGAGGTCACCAAGGTATAGCTTCAATGGTCAACGGTATTTTACGCTCTATTTTACGTCAGGGTGTAGCTTCTACTGATGAAATTAAAGATCCGATTGAGCGTCTTGTCATTGAAACGAGTCATCCAGAGTGGTTAGTGCAACGCTTTGTCGATAACTATGGAATTGAAGTAGCGAGTGCAATGTTACATGAAAATAATGTGCCTCCAGTGCAGACTGTACGCGTCAATACGACTAAAGTGAGCGTTGATCAAGCAATTGCTAGCATAGAAGCGGAAGGCTTAACAGCTAAACAAAGCGATATGATGCCGGAATGTTTACATGTCACAAATGGTCAGCCTGCTCGTACTAAGGCATTCCAAGAAGGGCTAATTACCATTCAAGATGAAAGCTCGATGATTCCAGCAAATGTATTGAATCCATCTCCTGGCATGCGTGTCTTAGATATGTGTGCAGCTCCAGGCGGAAAGACAACACATATAGCTGAGATTATGAAAAATGAAGGTTCGATTTTAGCGACCGACCTTCACCCTCATAAATTAGATTTAATCGACCATAATACGGATCGTCTAGGGATTGATATAGTAGAGACTGCTCCGATTGACGGACGTAAAGCACCTGATTTTCTACAATCAGAATCATTCGACGCAATTTTAGTCGATGCACCTTGTAGTGGTTTAGGTGTCATGCGCCGCAAGCCAGATATTAAATATACAAAACGTGAGGAAGATTTAGAAAACCTCCAAAAAATACAATTGGCGCTTCTAGATGCGGCAACAAAAGTATTGAAAATAGATGGCAAACTTGTGTACAGTACATGTACAGTCGATATAAAGGAAAATGAAGGCACTGTAGAAGCCTTTTTAACAACGCATCCAGAAATGGAAGCAATACAACTAGAATCTTTACCAACAAAATTAGCGGAAAAGCAAGCAAATGGCATGCTTCAAGTCTTTCCACAAGACTTTGGCAGTGACGGTTTCTTCGTTGCAGCCTTTCGTAAAAAAGGAGAATCCAACTAATGGTGGATCATGAGAAATTTAATGAGCGCATTAACGATTTAGTCGAGGAAGCGGAAGACAAGCCTGTTCAACGCGCGAAAAAAGAAAAACCAAATTTAAAAGAATCGGTATATTCATTACAGCCGAACCAGTTAGAAGAATGGTTAAAGGAAAATGGTGAAAAACCGTTCCGTGCAGCACAAATTTTTGATTGGCTTTATAATAAACGTGTAAAAACATTCGAAGAAATGTCTAACCTTTCAAAGGGATTACGTGAAAAGCTTGAAGCAAGTTTTGCATTGACGACATTGTCAACAATTATTAAACAAGAATCAAAAGATGGTACGATCAAGTTTTTATTCCAATTACAGGATGGCTATTCAATTGAAACAGTATTAATGCGTCATGAATATGGGAACTCTATTTGTGTGACGACACAAGTAGGCTGCCGAATTGGCTGTACGTTCTGTGCATCAACTTTAGGTGGATTAAAACGTCACTTATTAGCAGGGGAAATCGTGGAGCAAGTTGTCAAAGTACAGCAGACTTTAGATGAAGTGGGCGAACGTGTGTCACATATCGTTATTATGGGTATTGGCGAACCTTTCGATAATTATGATGCGATGATGAACTTCTTAAAGGTCATCAACCATGAAAAAGGATTAAATATTGGGGCTCGTCACATCACTGTGTCAACATCAGGGATTGTTCCGAAAATTTATCAATTTGCTGATGAACAGCTACAAATTAACTTTGCAGTATCGCTACACGCACCAAACCAAGAGGCTCGTCAAAAACTAATGCCAATTGCACGTGCTTACAAGTTAGATGAATTAATGGAAGCCGTCCAATACTACACTAAAAAAACTGGCCGACGTGTTACTTTTGAGTATGGTTTAATGTCTGGTGAAAATGATTCAGTCGAAATTGCAGAAGAATTATCTGCATTAATAAAAGGAATTAAATGCCACGTGAACTTAATTCCTGTAAACTATGTACCAGAACGTGATTATGTTCGTACATCTCGTAGCCAAATTTTTGCCTTTGAAAAAACATTAAAGAAGAATGGTATTAACGTAACGATCCGCCGAGAGCAAGGTTCTGATATTGCAGCTGCGTGTGGTCAATTACGTGCGCAAGAGAGATCTGAAGAAACGAGGTGACCAGTGTTGAAATACACAGTCGAAAGTGATATTGGGTTAAAACGAGCAATTAATGAAGACCGTGCGGCATTTTTTAAGCGTCCAGACGGGCTTGCACTAGCACTTGTAGCGGACGGCATGGGAGGTCATAATGCTGGCGATGTAGCGAGTGATATGGCGATGAAACAGATAGAATCCGTTTTTTTACAGGCAGAGGCACATCATTTTGCATCAACAACATCAAAAAAAGAGTGGTTATTACAAGCAGTTAAGCAATTAAATAAAAATATATATGACTATTCTTTATCACATGAAGACTGTAAAGGAATGGGCACGACATTTATTGCAGTGTTAATTGAAGATAATCATTGTTTTATCTCACATGTTGGCGATAGTCGTGTGTATTATTTCTTTGATGATGGTGCACAACAAATAACAAGAGATCACTCATATGTAAATGTTCTCGTTGAAAATGGTGAAATAAGTGAAGAGGAAGCGTTGACACATCCGAAGAAAAATTTCATCTTAAAAGCTGTTGGTACAGAAGAAACGATTGAACCTGACTTTTATGAGGTTGATTTAGCATCAGAATCGTATTTACTCATTTGCTCTGACGGTTTAAGTAATAAACTAACAGTGTATGAAATGGCATCAATTATTACGTATCCAGATTCGATAGAAGAAAAAGGACGGAAACTTGTGGAATTAGCAAATGCAAGCGGGGGGGAAGACAATATCTCCCTCGTGCTACTCACAAGGCAAGATGAGGAGGTGTAAGTATGTTTGTAGGTAAACGAATTAGTGACCGCTATAAAGTTAAAGAGCTCATTGGTGGCGGTGGTATGTCCAATGTTTATTTGGCGCACGACATGATATTAAACCGAGATGTAGCGATTAAAATATTACGCTATGATTTTACCAATGAGGATGAATTACATCGGCGTTTTCAACGTGAGGCACTTTCTGCTACAAGTCTTACACATCCAAATATTGTTAGTGTTTATGATGTAGGTGAAGATGGTGATCTGCATTATATTGTAATGGAGTATGTCAAAGGAAAAACATTAAAGCAGTACATACAGGAATTTGCACCAATTTCTCCTGCCAGAAGTGTGCATATTATGAAACAGCTAACATCTGCAATTGCCGATGCTCATGAAAATCATATTATTCATCGTGACATTAAACCTCAAAATATTTTAATGGATGCTGATGGCAATGTGAAAATAACTGATTTTGGCATCGCGATGACGCTTAGTGCAACGTCATTTACACAAACAAACTCTGTGCTTGGAACTGTGCATTATTTGTCACCAGAGCAGGCTCGTGGTGGTACAGCGACAAACAAATCTGATATTTATGCACTTGGGATTGTTTTATATGAATTATTAACAGGGGAATTGCCATTTTCAGGCGAGTCAGCTGTTTCTATCGCGCTTAAACATTTACAATCTGAAACACCGTCAGTTCGTGCCTTCGATGCTACAATTCCACAAAGCTTGGAAAACGTTGTGCTAAAAGCTACAGCAAAAGATGCTTCTCATCGTTACTCAACTGTAGAAGAAATGCAAGGTGATTTAGAGACAGTTTTATCGCCAAAACGTATTAATGAACCGAAGTTTGCCATACCGGTAGATAATGATGTGACAAAGGCTATTCCGATTATAAAAGAGCCAACTGTGCGTAAAGACGAAGATTTAACGAAGACAAGAGCAATCGAACCAATCACTCAATCAAAGCCGAAACCCGAAGTGAAGAAGCCTGTTGAAAAGACAGCACCTGAAAAGAAAAAGAAAAAATGGCCAATATATGTAGCTGGGTTAGTAATAGTAGCCATTGCTACTCTCCTGTTCTTTATATTTGCAACAGGTGTATTTAGTCCGAAAAAGATATCTGTACCTGATGTAGCTAATTTAACTATCGATGAAGCTACTAAGAAATTAGAGGCAGAAGGCTTTGTTATTGGAGAAAAGCTGGAGCGAAACTCAGAGGACATAGAAAAGGATAAAGTTATTGAAACAGATCCTTCTCAGGGTACGGAGCGTGTAAAAGGTACAGAAGTAGACTTAGTTGTTAGTCTTGGGGTAGAAAAGACGAAAGTGGAAGATTATAGAGGACAACAAATTAGCCAAGTTGAATCAATGTTAAAGGGTAAATTTTTAGAGCCTCAAATTAGTTATGTGCATTCGAAAGAGCCAGAAGGAACAATTATTGAACAAGAGCCGCTACCACCAGAAGAAGTAATCGCTAAAGATACATCGATGAAATTTAAGGTAAGCGCAGGTGTAAAAATGGTTACAGTAGATAAAGTGGTGAATTACACGAAGGCTCAAATGGATGAGTATGTAAGTGGAAAAGGCTTAAAATGGCGTGTTGTTCGTGAAGAATATGATGATACAATACCAGCAGGAAGTGTTAAATCACAATTGACAAAAGCAGGAACGCAGGTTGAAGCGGGCTCCACAATCGCTGTTATTTTAAGTAAAGGACCTGAAGCAAAGCCTGATAAAACTTGGGTGAAAACTGTATCGATTGAATATAAACCAAAAGAGGAAGGTTTAGAGCAAACTATTCGAATTGATATTCAAGATAAAAACCATAAAATGTTAACAACAGTTGAAACATTTACTATTACGGCTGATCAAGAGCACCAAATACAGCTTGTTATTGGAGATGGTCAGGATGCGGCCTATAAAATTATTCGTGATTCAGAAATTATAGATGAAAAAACAATCAACTACGATGATATCAAATAAGGGGGAATTGGATGGCGCAAGGCCAAATTCGTAAAGCACTAAGCGGTTATTATTATGTATATGATGGACAACAGCTTATACAATGTCGAGGGCGTGGGGTATTTCGCAATCGCGGAGAATCCCCACTCGTTGGCGACATTGTAGAATACACACTGGAAATAGAGGGATCGGACGGCACTATTCAAAAAATTATTGATCGCCAAAATGAATTAGTACGCCCTCCGATTGCCAATATTGATCAAGGTATTCTAGTGTTTTCTGTAAAAGAACCTAATTTTAATACAATTTTACTGGATCGTTTCTTAGTTGTTTTAGAGTCATTTCATGTTCATCCAATTATTTGTTTAACAAAGATGGATTTGCTAGGGGATCATGAACGTGAGGAATTACAAAGCTATATAGAAGATTATGAAGACATGGGGTATACTGTGCTACAAACCTATAAGGGTGAGGAAGAATTAGTTGCACGCTTGCAACCCATATTAAAAGGGAAAACATCTGTTTTAGCAGGACAATCTGGAGTGGGAAAATCCACATTACTTAATACATTAATTCCAGATTTAAATTTAAAAACAGGAGTTATTTCACAAAGCTTAGGGCGCGGAAAACATACGACTCGCCACGTCGAATTAATCGAAGTATGCGATGGTTTATTAGCAGATACACCAGGATTTAGTTCATTTGATTTTGATGAAATAGAAAAAGAAGAGTTAGGTGCATGCTTCCCGGAAATGGCCCGAATTGCAGATGATTGTAAATTCAGAGGCTGTTTACACTTAAAGGAACCGAAATGTGCGGTAAAGGCAGCGGTAGAAGCTGGAGAACTTCGTGACTACCGCTATAAGCACTATGAACAATTTATGCAAGAAATTATGGATCGAAAGCCGAGGTATTAATGATGATACAAATAGCACCATCAATTTTAGCAGCCAACTTTGCTAATTTAGGAGAAGAAGTAAAGGAAGTAGAAAAAGCGGGTGCACAGCTTATTCATATTGATGTTATGGATGGTCATTTTGTGCCGAATATTTCATTTGGATCGATCGTATTAGACGCCATTCGTCCTTTAACTGATTTACCATTGGATGTTCATTTAATGATTGAAAATCCTGATCAATATATTGAACAATTTGCAAAAGCAGGGGCAGACTATATTACAGTGCATGTAGAGGCTTGCCGTCATTTACACCGTACAATTCAATTAATTCGTTCGTACGGAGTCAAACCTGGTGTTGTATTAAATCCACATACACCAATAGAATCAATTCAACATATTTTAGAGGATATTGATATGGTGTTGTTCATGACTGTGAATCCAGGCTTTGGTGGGCAAAAATTCATTCATTCTGTAATACCAAAAATTGAAGCATTAGCAGCAATTATTAAAGAACGTAATCTTGATATTGCTATAGAAATCGACGGTGGTATTAATGCAGAGACTATTATTCCATGTGCACAAGCAGGAGCAACCATTTTTGTAGCTGGTTCAGCTATTTATAGTAAAGAAGATCGTACAGCGGCACTTCAGGAAATTTTAGCTGCTGGTGAGGCAGCGATTAAAGGATGACAGTAGTCGTTGTTTGTGCTGGTGGACCAAAAGAGGAACTCTGTTCGTTTAGTCCATTTAAAGAGAAAAGTGATGTGTTATTTATCGGAGCTGACCGAGGAGCACTTTATTTAATCGAGCAAGGAATCACACCACATGCCATCGTAGGAGATTTTGACTCACTTTCGCAAGAGGAATACGAACTGGTGATGGCACATACAAATGATAGACAACGATTTCAGGAAGAAAAAGATGAAACAGATACGGACCTAGCGATATTAAAAGCCTTGACCTATACACCGCTAGAAATTGTACTTACAGGTGTTACAGGTGGGCGCTTAGATCATTATGAGGCAGCAGTCCGTTCGATGTATCGCTTCCAAAAAGAGCATCCACAAGTAGTATTGAAGATTATTAATCACGCAAATATGTTGCAATTTTTAATGCCAGGCAAACACAACATTGAAGCAGACGAGCAATATCGTTATTTGTCTTTTTTTGCACATGAAGAGCCAATTAAAGATGTGACATTAAGGCAAGTAAAATATGAAACAACAAATGAAGAAATTTCTTTAGGGACATCCCGCTTTACAAGTAATGAAATAATAGGTAATTCAGGGTCTATATCTTTCACGCAAGGCATATGTTTAATGATAAGAAGCATAGATTAGCGTGAGGGGGAGAGAGTCCTGAAAGTATATACATTCCAGCTACCGAAATTTGTGAGTAGTATTACGCGCACATGTATCAATCTTTTTAAAAAAGAAAAGAAAGTAAAAAAATCCGACTAACACTAGTCGGATTTTTACTGTTTTTGAGAAATAAATGTGTCCATGAAATTAAATGTGGCATGCAAAAAATATCGTTCTTAGGCAAAACGAGAGGTTGATTTCCGTTCTGGCTGGGCGCTTTGTAGCTGACGCTTCGCTTTCGCTACAGAAAACATTTGTTGTTGC
>NZ_JARVRU010000176.1:0-27244 GCF_030209535.1 Lysinibacillus sp. fls2-241-R2A-57 | reverse complement strand
GCGAAGCGACAGCAACAAATGTTTTAACTGTGCGAAAGCGAAGCGACAGCAACAACAAAAGCGGCTCATCGGACGCCACCAGGAAGCTTTGCTCTGTGCGAAAGCAACAAAGCGCCTAGTCGGAACAGAAATTAACCCCACGTTTTGGTGATGATCCTTATTTTTTGATATAAATCCTTAAAATACCAATGAAATTAAACTAGTAAAAGATAGATAATAGAGGTGGAGTAAACATGGAGCATTTAATTCAGCATTTTAGGAAAGATGAACAGCCTTTTATTGAACAGGTTGTGAGTTGGCAGCGAGAGGTGGAGGATCGATATGCTCCAAAGCTTACTGATTTTTTAGATCCTCGACAACGTTTTATTGTTACATCAATTATTGGACAGTATGACACATTGAAAACAGCCAGTGCTGGGCTCTTTGATGAAGCAGAAAGACAACGTATGCTTATTTATCCTACTTACTATGAGCCTATGGAGGAAGATTTTCAGCTCACAGTATTTACGATTCAATATCCTGTGAAATTTGTACAACTACGACATCCAGATGTTCTAGGAGCATTATTATCATTAGGACTGAATCGTGGCAAATTCGGTGATATTCGTGTAAATGAACATCAAGTACAATTTGTAGTAGAGAATGAGGTAGCAGAATATGTACGCTTACATTTAACAGGCATCGGCAAAGTAAAGGTACATGTAGAATCGATTAAAGAGATGGAGCCCCTGCTCCAAATTGAGGAAGAATGGCTAGAAGAATCTCATACTGTTTCTTCTATGCGTTTAGATGTTATTATCTCAACGGTTTTAAAAATTTCCCGTCAAAAGGCACAAGCCTTAATTACAAGTAAAAAGGTACGTGTTAATTGGACCGAGCGGGATACAGTTGCTTTTGAGTTACAAGAAGGAGATATTTTATCTGTACGTGGAAGTGGTCGAGTAAAAATTATGATGACTGAAGGCCGTACAAAAAAAGATAAAATTCGTTTGCAAGTCGGTCGATTGACCCAAAAAAGCTAAAAATCAAGTAAATTTCTTTAATTTTTACTGCTAAGTTGTTTGAACAATTGTATAATAGGAAATACGAATGTACATGTAAAGGAGAGAAGGATCGTATGCCATTATCACCTATTGATATACATAATAAGGAGTTTACCAAATCCTTCAGAGGTTATGCTGAAGATGAAGTAAATGAATTTTTAGATCAAATTATTAAAGATTATGAGATTTTGCTCCGTGAAAAAAAGGAAGTAGACAGACAACTAGAAATGTCCTTAGAACAAGCGAGACATTTTAACTCTTTAGAGGAAACATTACAAAAATCAATTGTAGTTGCTCAAGAGGCAGCTGATGAAGTAAGAAGAAACTCTCAAAAAGAAGCTAAACTCATTGTCAAGGAAGCAGAAAAAAATGCTGATCGTATTATCAATGAGGCTTTAACGAAGGCTCGTAAAGTGACAATTGAAATCGATGAGCTGAAAAAGCAATCAAAAGTTTTCCGTAATCGTTTTAAAATGCTTGTAGAGGCACAGCTGGATTTACTAAATGCAGACGATTGGGACCACTTGCTACAATATGATATTGATCTGACTGAAATTCAAACATCTGTTGAAGAAGCACAAGAAGCCGATCAAGTTTAATCGCTATTATCAGCATTGTAACTTAATAAGTGAAGCTTGACGTGATTGTTTGATTTTCATATACTAATGTAATAGTAATTATTTTGAACAGATATGCATACAGGCAGAGACGAAGACAGTATTTGTTAGGCGTAGTTAAGCGATTTGGGGATAGTGTGAGCCCAAACATGCAAATAACAATGAACATCACTTCTGAGCTAAATAACTGAATGAAGTAAGTTATTTCGTGATGCACGACGTTAACGTGCTTTAAGTGGTAGTACAATTTTGTGCTACAATTAGGGTGGTACCGCGAGTATAAGCTTCTCGTCCCTTTGAGGGATTGAGAGGCTTTTTTATGTTCAAATGGTGGGAGTCTTCCATTTCTATTCGTTAATATGGATAAATTCTATATTTGAACTTATATCTCCGGTGTTGGAATGTGTTGATTTTGCCAATAACTAGAACTTAGGGATGGCATTTCACGCGACTCCTTGGAAATCAGCGTTACAGATGAGACCCTGGTGCGCAAACGAAGTGACTAACGAACGTTCCCTGGAAAGCGCCCAGTCGGAACGGAAATCAACCTCGTTATGGTGATAAACCTAATACTGTCGTATGTAAATGAGCGCTTAAGTGTATTTGTTCTTTGTTTGTAAATTTAAAGGAGGAATTGAAAAAATGGTTGAGTACAAAGATACTTTATTAATGCCAAAAACAGATTTCCCAATGCGTGGAAACTTACCGGCAAATGAACCGAAGATGCAAGAAAAATGGGATGAAATGGACATTAACGAATTACAGATGGAGCGCAATGCAGGACGCCCTGAATATGTGTTACACGATGGACCTCCATATGCGAATGGTGATATCCATATCGGTCATGCTTTGAATAAAGTATTGAAAGACATGATTACACGTCATCGCTCTATGACTGGCTACCATGTAAACTATATTCCAGGTTGGGATACACATGGTTTACCAATTGAGCAGGCTCTTACGAACAAAGGTGTAAAGCGCAAAGAAATGTCTGTTGCTGAATTCCGTAAATTATGTGAAGAGTATGCTTACGAGCAAATCGACAACCAACGTATACAATTCCGTCGTTTAGGTGTTCGTGGTGATTGGGAAAATCCATATATTACATTAAAGCCTGAATTTGAAGCACGTCAAATTGAAGTATTCGGTAAGATGGCTGAAAAAGGCTATATTTATAAAGGCTTAAAACCAGTTTACTGGTCTCCATCATCTGAGTCTGCACTGGCAGAAGCAGAGATTGAATATCAAGATGTTAAATCGGCTTCTATTTACGTAAGCTTTGCGATTAAAGATGCTAAAGGCGTTGTCCCAGCAGATGCTAAATTTATTATTTGGACAACAACACCTTGGACACTTCCAGCGAACTTGGGGATTTCTGTAAACCCTGAATTTATCTATGTTGTTGTGGCGGTTGCAGATAACAAATTCATCATTGCCAAAGAATTATTAGAAACTGTTGCTAACGAACTTGAGTGGGATGCATATGAGATTGTTCAGGAAGTAAAAGGTGAGGCACTAGATCGAGTTGCTGCACAGCATCCATTCTATGACCGTGAATCTCTTGTAATGGTTGGAGAGCACGTAACTGCTGAAGCGGGTACTGGCTGTGTTCATACAGCACCAGGACACGGGGAAGATGACTATCATATTAGTAAACAATATGGTCTACCAATTCTTAGCCCTGTTGATAATAGTGGCTGCTACACAGATGAAGCACCTGGTTTTGAAGGTGTATTCTACAATGATGCAAACAAAATGATCACAGAAAAATTAAAAGAAGTAGGCGCATTAGAAAAGCTTAACTTCTTTACACACTCATATCCACATGACTGGCGTACGAAAAAACCAGTTATTTACCGTGCAACACCACAATGGTTTGCGTCGGTTGATGCATTCCGTGATGAGTTACTAGGGGCTGTAAAATCAACAGCGTTTACACCTGCTTGGGGTGAAACTCGTCTTTATAATATGATTCGTGACCGTGGAGACTGGGTCATTTCACGTCAGCGCGCATGGGGCGTTCCAATTCCGATTTTCTATGCTGAAAATGGTGAGCCAATTATTACACCAGAAACAATTGCCCATATCTCAGCTTTATTCCGTCAGCATGGGTCAAATATTTGGTTCCAAAAAACAGCAAAAGAATTATTACCTGAAGGCTTCACACACTCTGGTAGCCCGAATGGCGAATTTACAAAAGAAAACGATATTATGGACGTTTGGTTCGACTCAGGTTCTTCACACCAAGGTGTATTAGTAGAACGTGGTATGAAATATCCAGCTGATTTATATTTAGAGGGCTCAGACCAACATCGTGGATGGTTTAACTCATCATTAATTACTTCAGTAGCTATTAATGGCTATGCACCATATAAGGGACTATTAACACATGGTTTCGTTCTAGATGGTGAAGGGCGTAAGATGAGTAAATCTTTAGGGAATGTCATTATCCCGAAAAAGGTTATGGATCAATACGGAGCAGATATTCTTCGTTTATGGGTTGCGTCAGTGGATTATACAGCCGATGTTCGTATCTCAATGGATATGTTGAAGCAAGTATCTGAGGTTTATCGTAAAATCCGTAACACATTCCGTTTCTTACACGGCAATGTAGCTGATTTCGATGCAGCGAAAGATCGAGTAGCATATGCGGACCTTCGTGAAATGGATCAATACGTTTATATGCGTCTACAAGATGTTTTAAAAACTGTACGTGCTGCATACGATCGCTATGATTTCGCAGCTGTTTACCATGCAGTGAATAACTTTGTTGCAGTAGAATTATCTTCATTCTATTTAGATATTGCAAAAGATGTTGTGTACATCGAAGGTAATGACAACAAAGACCGCCGTGCAATGCAAACAGTTATTTATGATACATTAATGACATTAGTAAAAGTGATGTCACCAATTATCCCTCATACAACTGATGAGATGTGGTCTTATTTACATGCTCAAGGTGTTGTAGAAGAGGTATCTGTACAATTAACAGACTTCCCAGAGGTAGATGAACATGAAAACTTCGAAAGTCTACGTACAAAATGGCTGAAAATCATTGATGTTCGTGATGATCTTTTAAAAGCATTAGAGGAAGCTCGTAATGCAAAAACAATCGGTAAATCACTTGAAGCGAAAGTGACAGTTTATGCAAAAGAAGATGTGGCAGCATTATTGAACGATGCAAACATTGACTTTGCACAACTATCAATCGTCTCTGCATTTGAAGTAGCACCAATAGAAGCTGCACCTGCAAATGCATTAGCTCTTGAACATGCATCGATTGTTGTAGAGAAAGCAACAGGTGAAAAATGTGAGCGTTGCTGGTCAATTTCTGAAACAGTCGGTTCAAATGAAGCACATCCAACAGTGTGTGCGCGTTGTGCAGAAGTTGTAGAAAAATATTACGTTTAATAAACAGTAATGCAAACTAAAAACAAGAATCTGCATTCTATGTAATTAAAACGCAAGTCTCCTTGAGGATGGGGGGCTTGCGTTGTTTACTTTCATGGAGGTCTAGCAGATTCTTTTTTATGTTAGTGAATAGTGAGCAACTTCTACAAAAATGTGAGTGATTCAACGATGTGTTATGAATGATCAGAGGTGTAATAATTGTCTAACAAAAGGTGGAAACAACATACCTGATAAATTATTTAAATAATATTTCTTGTGTATTGCGGTAGTCAGTTGGGGATATGCCAACATATTTCTTAAACGTATTACTGAAATAATTAGGTGTGTTAAAACCACAGATGGAGGAAATTTTTTCAATGGTGTAATCGTATTTTCGTAAATATGGTAGTGTTTTGATGATCCGTGTAAAGGCTACATAATCAACAAAATTACGACCAGTCTCTTTTTTAAACAATCTGCTGAAATGAGTAGAACTAAAGTTGATATATTTGGCAACATCACTAATTGTAATTTGTTCATCATAGTGCTCCTCGATATAGTGGATAGCCTTTTGGAGCGATTCTTGCTTTGTTAAATCTTCGTAAAACCGTATATGAATATTTTGGACAGGTGGTTTTCTCCGTGCCTTTCGCGCTTGGCTATAAGATTCCTTAACTTGCATGGCGTCCTGAAAAACACCGCCAATCCCCATGAAAAGATGGATGCAATAATCTTTTTTTAATACTTCAATAATCTCAAGTAAACAAGCTACCCCCTCAGACCAATGCTTAAATGATGTGTATTCATTAGGAATGCGCATAAGCAACAGTAAATAACGTTCAAAATATAAAAAGGATAGAGGTGCTGTGATAGCAAATTTTTGACGAAATACATTTGTTATAACACTGCTCGCATCAAAAAGGGAAGGTCGATCTTCATCCATATCGATATAGCCCTGAATTAAAAATACGATATTTGGGATGCAATGTTTCGATAAAAAAGAGGCAGACTGGATTATTTCCTGCTCATTTTCAACTTCTCCTCGTATCAGTCGTTTTAAAAAGGCTTCTCGGAAAGGGGAAGTATGATCTTGCGAAATTTGCTGTGATAGCTCAAGCATTGTAATAGTACTTGCCTGTTTCTCTTTATAGGACGTGTAAAGCTTTTTAACAATTCGTAGAAATTTTGCTTTCTGTAATGGTTTTATGAGAAGTGCGGGCAAATTTAGTTCAATTGCTATCCCAGTTGAGTAGGTAAGGTGTTCTGTAACAATAGGGACAATTATACTATTAGGATAATTTCTTTTTAACCGATTTATCTTTACCCAGTCAAATAAACGGTTGATTTCATAGAAAATGAGGACGACATCTTCTGTTTTGGGCTCTTTACAGTTCATAAAGGTAATAGGAGGAAATTCTTCTAACCAGTAGCCCATTTGTTGTTTTTCATTTGAACTTTCAATATACCAAACAATATTTAAAATGCTAACAACTCCCTTCCGTTGTAAATGAAAAACAATAAAAACATTTTAACTTAAAATAGCATTTTTTTGTACTAATACAGCAATATTTTGTAACTAATTTATAGATTAAATAGAATAGAATAATTGTAGTGAATAATAATTTGAAATTTCAGATAATTATTCATCTAGATAGAAAGGGGGAGTTGAAGTATGGCAGAAGTAGGGAGTCAGGATTATGAATATGTGGAAGCCGGAACAGTAGATGTGAAGGATCTTCCGCCACTAGATGCAACTACTAACAAAATTATGAAAGATGAGTTTACAACAGGTTTTAGCTTAACGGTATTTTATTTCATTTTAATTTTTAGTATTCCCGTAATGAACTGGTTCGCTCCAGAACTTGCTTTTAAGAAAATTTGGGGTGGTATAACAGTTACATGGTTTGTGACAACAGTTGTAATGATGGCAATGGCTTTTATTATTGCTTATGTGCATACAGCATTGTACGAAAAACGCCTAAAGAAATACGAAATACTTAATAAGTAGTTTTAGCTTAGGGGGGATTTGTTAAATGATGAAAGCTCTATTAGAACCGAAGATGTTAATGACCATTGCTTTAATGGGAACAATTGTATATATTACGTATTTAACAAAAAGAAATGCAACGGCATCTGATTTCTTTGTAGGGGGAAGAAGTTTTGGCTGGTTTACAAATGGTTCGGCAATCGGAGGAGACTATTTAAGTGCAGCTACTTTCCTCGGGATAGCTGGTTTAACTTTCCAACTAGGGTATGATGGTGCTTATTATGCATTTTGCTTCTCAATTGGATTAACACTGTTAGCTATTTTTGTAGCTGGTCCATTAAGACGTTTTGGCGCATTTACCGTTGCCGATTTTTTAGCTTATCGTTTTCATAGCAAAAGAGCTAGGCTAGTAGCGGTAGCTGTAGTTTTAGCGATTTCTGGTTTTTATGCAGCGCCACAATTATTAGGTGCAGCACAAATTTTAAGTATGTTTTTTGGTACCTCTTATGAATTTGGCATTATCTTTACATGTATTGTAATGATCTTCTATGTAGGAATAGGCGGTATGAAAGGAACAACAATCAACCAAGCTTTAGAGCTATGGATTCGCCTTGGTGCGTTTATTGTGATGTTGATCGCAGCGATGTATAGTGGTTTACATTACGATAAAATTTTAGCTGCTATTAATTCATTTAGCGGTCCAATTACAGGGACCTCACCATATGCTTTAGATGGAAAGGATATTAATTTTGATGGTGCTGCTTGGACAGGGACAGGCTTTTATTTCCCAACATTTTGGCAAACTATTAGTATGACAATAGGTTTAGCATTAGGTACAATTGGTCTACCGCATATATTACTAAGATTTTATACGAATCCTAGCGCAAAGGCGGCTCGTAAATCAGCGCTTATGGCGATTGGGATTGCCAGTGCATTTTTCTTATTAGCAGTCTATTTAGGTGTTGTAGGGCGTTCTATTTTTATCTCGGGTACTGCAAGTGAGGAAGTAATGCGCGATTTAGTCCTAGGTGGGAACAATATGGTTATTCCTACAACAGCACTTGCACTAGGAGGCAAATGGCTTCTTGGGCTTGTCATAGCAGGTGCATTTGCGGCCATATTCTCAAATTTATCAGGGTTATTTATTACAAGCTCAGGTGCATTAGCCCATGATTTATATGCAAGCGTTATGAAAAAGGATATTACAGAAAAACAACGAGTCGTTGCAGGGAAAGTAGCAATTGTTTTATTAGGTATTTTATATGGAGCATTAGGCTTACTTGTTAAGGATGCATCCATTGGACATTTAGTAGCTCTAGCCTTTACTGTTGCGGCCAGTACATTTACCCCAATATTCATTTTAGGTATTTGGTGGAGAGGAATGACAGAAAAAGGAGCAATTGCAGGTTTACTCATTGGACTGGGCGTATCCATGTGGATGATATTTTTACCAGGAACGTTGCCAAGCTTTTTGCAATTTAAAATTCCAGGCATTGTGACAGTACCAGTTGGCTTCTTATCGGTTGTTATCGTGTCACTATTAGATCGAAAAGTACCAGCCGATGTCAATGATTTCATGAAGCGAGTACACTCAAAAGAATCTGAAACAGCTTAAAATATTTGTATCTCTATAAACTTGATTGAAAATTAAAAGCTATTGCCATTACTTATGAAGTGATGGCAATAGCTTTTTTTCAGGAATAAAAGCGGCGGATTGAAGAGCAGAGCGACGGATAGAAAAGGCGGATCGGTGATAGAAAAGGCAAAGTGGCGGATAGAAAGGTAGAGCGGGGATAGAAAAGGCAAAGTGACGGATAGAAAAGGCAAAGTGACGGAAAGAAGGGTCGAAGTGACGGATAGAAAATAGAGCGACGGATAGAAGGGTCAAAGTGACGGATAGAACCATCAAAACGACGGAAAGAAGAGCTGAAGTGACGGAAAGAAATTAGAGCGACGGATAAAAAGGCCAGAGCGATGGAAAGAAGGGTCGAAGCGACGGATAGAACCGCCAAAGTGACGGAAAGAAGAGCCGAAGTGACGGATAGAAAATAGAGCGACGGATAAAAAGGCCAGAGCGACGGAAAGAAGGGTCAAAGTGACGGATAGAACCGCCAAAGCGACGGAAAGAAGAGCTGGAGCGCCGGAAAGAAGAGCCGAAGTGATGGAAAGAAGAGGCAAAGCGGATAGAACAGTCAAAGTCGTGGATAGAACCGTTAAAGTCGTGGATAGAACCGTTAAAATCGTGGATAGAACCATCAAAACCGTGGATAGCCCAGCCAAAATCGTGGATAGAACCGCCAAAGCGACGGAAAGAAGAGCTGAAGTGACGGAAAGAAATTAGAGCGACGGAAAGAAGGGCCAGAGTGACGGATAGAACTGGCAAAGCGACGAAAAGAAGGGCTGGAGTGACGGATAGAAATTAGAGCGACGGATAAAAAGGCCAGAGCGATGGAAAGAAGGGTCGAAGCGACGGATAGAACCGCCAAAGTGACGGAAAGAAATTAGAGCGACGGAAAGAAGGGCTGAAGTGATGGAAAGAAGAGGCAAAGCGGATAGAACAGTCAAAGTCGTGGATAGAACCGCCAAAGCGACGGGAAGAAGAGCCGAAGTAACGGATAGAAATTAGAGCGACGGATAAAAAGGTCAGAGCGACGGAAAGAAGGGTCGAAGCGACGGATAGAACCGCCAAAGCGACGGAAAGAAGGGCTGGAGTGACGGATAGAACCGCCAAAGCGACGGAAAGAAGAGCCAAACCGCCGGAAAGAACCGCCAAACCCCGGATAGAACCGCCAAACCGCCAGAAAGAACCCTCAAACCGCCGGATAGCTCAGCCAAACCGCAAAACAGAATGTCATTGCTTTTTAAGACAATGCTTTATGTAACAGATTTGGTGTTTCCTCCATATTTTCATGCTATATTAGTTATTCTGAGATGGGCTGTTATGGTAGAATAGGTTAGATGTTGAGTGAACGGAGGAATGGCTGTGTATAAATATTATGGATTGGCCGCATTCGTTGTCCTTTTAGATCAATGGACAAAATGGCTGATTGTGAAAAATATGGAGTTTGGTGAACGAATTTCAGTATGGGATCCATGGTTTGGGATTTTGTCTCATCGAAATAAAGGTGCAGCATGGGGAATGTTGGAAGGGCGAATGTTGTTTTTTAGCATTGTCACGATAGGCGTTATTTGTGCTGTCCTATATTATTTTCATAAAGAGGCTAAGGGTAAACCTATTTTTCAAGTTGGTTTGATGCTTTTATTAGGCGGAGCGATTGGTAATTTTATTGACCGTTTATTTAGGGGCGAAGTGGTCGATTTTATAGATGTATTGATTCCAGTAATTAATTATGATTTCCCGATCTTCAATATTGCGGATGCAGCTTTAACAATTGCGGTAGTGGTGTTAATGATTGGTTTAATCGTTGAAGATAAAAAAGAAAAGAAACAGGTGAAAGAATGACGCAAGTATCATATACAATGGAAGAACAGCAAAAGGGAGAGCGCATTGATAAGGCGCTTTCAAGTGTGCAATCAGAATGGTCGCGTACACAAATTGGAAATTGGATTACTGAAGGTATTGTCAAAGTAAATGGTGAGACGGTAAAGGCGAAGTATAAGGTGAAAACAGGTGATATTGTAGAAATAGATGTACCTGAAGCGGAGCCATTAGATGTCATTGCTGAAAACTTGGACCTTGATATTGTTTATGAAGATGCAGATGTCCTTGTTGTGAATAAACCAAAAGGCATGGTTGTGCATCCAGCACCTGGACATATGTCGGGTACTCTTGTAAATGGTTTAATGTATCATTGTAAGGATTTATCAGGCATAAATGGTGTTCTGCGTCCGGGGATTGTGCATCGTATTGATAAAGATACTTCAGGATTATTAATGGTTGCTAAAAATGATGCGGCTCATGAATCGTTAGTGAATCAGCTAGTTAATAAAACAGTGACACGTAAGTATACTGCGCTAGTACATGGACATATTGCACATGATAAAGGAACAATTGATGCCCCTATTGCACGCGATCAAAAGGATCGTCAAAAACAAGCGGTTGTTGATAACGGAAAGCATGCAGTAACTCACTTCCAAGTTATTGAACGCTTTGGCGACTTTACATTAGTGGAGTGTCGTTTAGAAACTGGACGAACTCATCAAATTCGTGTGCATATGAATTATATTGGATACCCACTTGTTGGTGATCCAAAATATGGACCAAAAAAGACAATAGACTTCGGTGGACAAGTATTACATGCAGGAATTTTAGGATTCGATCATCCTACATCTGGCGAATATATCGAGTTTGAAACACCACTTCCTGCTGATTATGAACAATTATTAAATGATTTACGAAATAGGCATTGACGGATAGTAAAAGAAGGTCTATACTAACGAAAGTGAAATGAACAACTTAACTAAATATTCACCTTTAATGGCAGTCCAGAGAGGCTGAGAAGGTACATGTGATCGTGTTGTAAAAAATTTGTGATGCAAATTTTTCAACATGCTATTTAAACACGCATTCAACCCTCTCAGGCTATTCGCCTCGAGAGGTTTTTTTATGGACACATAGCCAACAATAGATAGAAGAGAGGAGGAAATTTATATGGCACAAAATGAGCTGTTAGATGGACAGTCAATGGCAAGAGCATTAACACGTATTGCGCATGAAATTATTGAACGTAATAAAGGGATCGATGAATGTATTTTAGTCGGCATTAAAACGCGAGGTGCTTTTCTCGCAAAACGCCTTGCAGAAAGAATTGAAAAAATTGAAGGTAAACCAATTCGTACTGGGGAGCTTGATATTACACTTTATCGAGATGATCTATCAACAAAGCATGAAAACGAGCAGGCGCATGTTGAGCAAGTTGATATTGATTACGTTGTAGGTAATCAAAAGCTTATTCTAGTTGATGATGTCTTATATACTGGGCGTACAGTACGAGCAGCACTAGATGCAGTGATGGATTTAGGACGACCTGCACAAATTCAACTGGCAGTACTTATCGACAGAGGTCACAGAGAGCTTCCAATACGAGCAGATTATGTTGGCAAAAACGTTCCAACATCTGGATCTGAACGTATAGTCGTAAATTTACAAGAAGTAGACGGAGAAGATTGCGTCATTATTTATAAAGAAGACTAACTATAAAGTGAGGAAACATTATGTCAAAAGCAGTATTAGATATACAGGATAAACCGACACCGGTCCAACTAGTGACATTAAGTTTCCAACACATGTTTGCCATGTTTGGGTCAACGATCTTAGTCCCTCAGCTGGTAGGTCTTAGTCCGGCAATCGCCCTTTTAACGAGTGGGATTGCAACACTTGTTTTCTTATTAGTAACACAGTTTAAAGTACCGGCATATCTAGGTTCATCATTTGCTTTCATCTCACCAATTCTAATCGCAGCGAATGGATTAGATGCAAATAAAGCTAGTGTGAATCCAGGGAATGCTATGATGGGGGCACTAGCGGTCGGTCTAGTTTACGGAATTGTGTCTTTAATCATTTGGAAGACAGGCTATAAATGGTTAATGCGTTTGCTACCACCAATTGTTGTGGCACCCGTTATTATCGTAATTGGTTTAGGGCTGTCAGGTACAGCAGTAAATATGGCAATGAATATAAATGTAGAACAGGTGAACGAGACAACAGGAGTTGTTGAAACAGTATCTCAATACAGTGGATTACATTTTTCAGCAGCTTTAGTCACGTTATTAGCAGCGATTATATTCACGGTATACTTTAAAAATATTTTAAGTGCTATGCCTATTCTGATGGGGCTAATTGTTGGATATATCTACTCAGTGTTTATTGGAATCGTTGATTTTACTCCAGTAAAAGAAGCATCATTTTTCGCTTCACCGGACTTTTTGATTCCAGGTGTGGACTACGAATTCAATATTACAGCTAAAATTTTACTTGCAATGGTACCAATCGTCATCGTAACGATTTCAGAACATATTGGTCACCAATTAGTTCTGGGGAAAGTAGTAAATCGAAATTATGTGAAAGATCCAGGCCTTCACCGCTCCATTTTAGGGGATGGTTTAGGGACATTACTGAGTGCTTTAATCGGCGGACCACCGAAAACAACATACGGTGAAAATATAGGAGTTTTAGCAATCACACGTGTCTATTCCGTGTATGTTATCATGGGAGCAGCAGTCATTGCGATTATCGTGTCGTTCTTTGGGAAAGCCATGGCATTAATTTCAACAATACCAACCGCAGTTCTTGGTGGAATTTCAATCTTATTATTTGGTATTATCGCGTCTAGTGGTTTACGTATGCTAGTTGAAAACAAAGTAGACTTTGGGAATAATCGAAATATGGTTATTGCATCTGTAATCCTAGTAGTAGGAATAGGCGGTGCTGCACTTAGATTCTCTGAGTCATTTGCTCTTGAAGGTATGGCATTAGCAGCAATTATAGGTGTAATTTTAAACTTAGTATTACCAGGTAGAGAGAAAGAAATTTTAGAAGATTAATTATATAAGCAGTACCTTTTAATGAATTGTCCAGAGAGGCAAAAAAAGGGAAGTTGTAGACAAGCTAAACGTAGGAATATGTTCTGCTCTAGTTTGTCACGCCTCCTTATGCCTCGTTGATGACATCAGCGGGGCTTTTACTTTATTAAAAAATAGAGAACGTCATACATAGACGTTCATGACATGACTTAATGGAGGCACATGATGAAGAACTTATTATCGATGGAACATTTAACAATTGAAGAAATTAACCACATTCTAAATCGTGCGCAAGCTTTTGAAAATGGTGAAACATCATCGTTATCTCGAGCATACAACGTAGCAAACTTGTTTTTTGAGCCGAGTACACGTACGAAAACGAGCTTTGAAATGGCAGAGCGCAAAGTTGACTGTACTGTTATCCCGTTTGATGCTAGCTTTTCGAGCGTGACTAAAGGGGAGACACTGTACGATACGGTAAAGACGTTAGAAATGATTGGTATTGATGCAGTAGTCATCCGAGCAAAAGAAGATGAGTATTACAATGAACTACTTGAAGGCATCAATGTGGCAATCATTAACGCAGGTGACGGTGCTGGTCAGCATCCATCACAATCATTACTGGATCTATATACGATAAAAAAAGAGTTTGGTTCTTTTGAAGGATTGAATGTGACAATCGCAGGGGATATATCTCATAGCCGTGTAGCGAAATCGAATGCATTAGCGTTACAGCGATTGGGGGCAAACGTTCATTTCCTTTGTCCAGAAGAATGGGCAGGCAATTTCGAAGCACACCATTCATGGGATGATTTAATCGAAATAAGTGATGTTATTATGTTACTTCGTGTGCAGCATGAGCGTCATAAGGTGAATAAAAGCTTCTCAAAAGAGAGCTATCATCAAGAGTACGGTTTAACAATTGAACGTGAGAAACAAATGAAGGAAAAGGCAATTATTATGCATCCAGCACCGGTCAACCGTGATGTGGAAATTGCTTCAGAGTTAGTAGAATGCGAGCGTTCTCGAATTTTCGAGCAAGTTCGAAATGGAGTATATACACGGATGGCTATTGTCGAAACAATTTTAAAGGGGAGAGAATAATATGACAAAGGTTCTTCAAAATGTACAAATGTTAAATGAACAAGGCGAGCTACAAACAGTCAATATCGCTATGGCAGATGGCAAAATTACTGAAATTGGACAAAACATAAATGTAGCAGGCGCAGAAATTATAGAAGGTAATGGTTTAGTTGTTGCACCAGGCTTTGTCGATGTACACACACATTTACGTGAGCCAGGCTTTGAACATAAAGAAACAATTGCTACAGGTTCAGCATCAGCAGCAAAAGGCGGCTTCACAACAATTTGTGCGATGCCAAACACAAAACCAGTTCCAGACTCAGTAGAAAATATGCAATTGATTAACGGTCTTATTAAAGAAAGTGCAGTCATTCGAGTACTTCCATACGGCTCTTTAACAAAGGACATCTCAGGTGAGGTTCGCACAAGTATTGAAGAATTAAAAGCACATGGAGCTGTTGCGTTTTCAGATGATGGTGTTGGAATCCAGCTTGCATCAACAATGTATGAGCAAATGAAGGATGCAGCACAGCACGATATGGTAGTTGTAGCGCACTGTGAAGACAACTCATTAATTTACGACGGTGTTATGCATGAAGGGAAGCGTAATAAAGAGCTTGGCTTACCAGGAATTCCATCTATTTGCGAATCTGTTCAAATTGCACGTGATGTTCTATTAGCAGAAGCTGCTGGCGCACGCTACCACGTTTGTCACGTATCAACGAAGGAATCTGTACGTGCAGTACGAGACGCTAAAGCAGCAGGTATTCGTGTCACTGCAGAAGTTTGCCCGCATCATTTATTACTTGAAGAAATGGATATTCCTTCAGACGATGCAAACTGGAAAATGAACCCACCATTACGCGCTATAGATGATAAAGACTCACTTCACGCAGCTATGATGGATGGCACAATCGATTGTATCGCTACAGATCACGCTCCACATACAGTAGAAGAAAAATGCTGTGGCATGGTAGGAGCACCGTTTGGCATTGTAGGCTTTGAAACAGCCTTCCCACTACTTTACACACAGTTTGTAGAAACAGGGAAATGGACGTTAAAACAGTTGATTGACTGGATGTCTGTAAAGGCAGCTCAAATTTTTGATTTACCATATGGCACATTAGAAGTTGGCGCTTCAGCAGATATGATTTTAATTGATTTAAATAAAGAACAAACAATCGATGCAGAAGGCTTTGTATCAAAAGGACGCAATACACCATTCAATGGCTGGGTTGCAAAAGGATGGCCAGTCCTTACAATTTTTGAAGGCAATATCGTATACCAGGAGGCAGAGTAATGAAAAAACGTTTACTTATTTTAGAAGATGGCACAGTATTTACAGGCACAGCGTTCGGTAGTGAGCGAGCTTCACAAGGTGAGGTCGTATTCACAACAGGGATGACAGGTTATCAGGAAACAATTTCAGATCCTTCATTTTACGGACAAATCGTAACGTTAACTTACCCTTTAATCGGTAATTACGGTATTAACCGTGATGATTTTGAATCGATCACACCTGCTATTCGTGGCTTTGTAGTTCGTGAATTAGCAAAAACACCTTCAAACTTCCGCTGTGATTTAACAGTAGATGAATACTTAACATCAAAGGATATCCCAGGGATTGAAGGAATCGATACACGAAAATTAACACGTATTATTCGCAGCAAAGGGTCAGTAAAGGCTATTTTAACAGCGGCTGATGAAGACGTGAATGTGGATGAAATCGTGGCAAAATTACAGGCAACACCAGCTATTACAAACCATGTACATGAAGTATCACCGAAAGCGGCTTACCCATCACCAGGTCGTGGTAAACGCGTAGTATTAATAGACTTTGGTATGAAACACGGTATTCTTCGTGAGTTAAATAAACGTGATTGCGATGTGCTAGTTGTACCTTACAATACTTCAGCAGCAGAAATTTTAGCATGGCATCCAGATGGCATCATGCTTTCGAATGGCCCAGGTAACCCTGAAGATGTGCAAGAGGGTATTGAAACAGTACGCAATTTAATCGGAAAAGTGCCGATGTTCGGTATTTGCTTAGGCCACCAAATCTTCTCACTAGCATGCGGTGCGAAAAGTTTCAAATTACCATTTGGTCACCGTGGTGGTAACCATCCAGTAAAAGATTTACGTACTGGCCGTACTGATTTAACATCTCAAAATCATGGCTATGCAGTCGACATCGATTCATTAAAAGATACAGATTTAGAATTAACACATATCGCATTAAATGATGGTACTTGTGAAGGTGTACGCCATAAGAAATACCCAATCTTCACAGTGCAATATCACCCAGAAGCATCACCAGGTCCAGAGGATTCAAATCACCTATTTGATGAATTTATCGAAATGATGGAAGTAGAAGCAGGGAAGGGGAAACAACATGCCTAAACGTACAGATATTGAAACTATTTTAGTAATCGGATCAGGTCCAATCGTTATCGGACAAGCAGCAGAATTTGACTACGCAGGAACACAAGCTTGTCTTTCACTAAAAGAAGAAGGCTATCGCGTTATCTTAATAAACTCAAACCCTGCGACAATTATGACAGACACAGAAATTGCGGACAAAGTATATATTGAGCCAATTTCACTTGAGTTTGTATCACGTATTTTACGTAAAGAACGTCCAGATGCCATCCTACCAACACTTGGTGGTCAAACTGGTTTAAACATGGCTATTGAGTTAGATAAATCAGGAATTTTAGATGAGCTTAATATTGAAATTCTAGGTACAAAATTAGAGGCGATCCATAAAGCAGAAGACCGCGATCTATTCCGTAATCTAATGTATGAGCTAGGTGCTCCAGTACCTGAATCAGATATTATCCATAACTTAGACGAAGCGAAAAACTTTGTAGCGAAAATTGGCTACCCAGTAATTGTTCGCCCTGCCTTCACTCTTGGTGGTACAGGCGGCGGTATTTGCTACAACGATCAAGATCTAGAGGAAATTGTGACATCTGGTCTAAAATATTCCCCAGTAACACAATGTTTACTAGAAAAATCAATCGCTGGTTATAAAGAAATTGAATATGAAGTAATGCGTGATGCTGCTAACAACGCAATCGTTGTATGTAACATGGAAAACGTTGACCCAGTTGGTATTCATACAGGGGACTCAATCGTAGTGGCGCCTACACAAACACTTTCGGATCGTGAAAACCAAATGCTACGTAATATTTCATTAGATATTATCCGTGCACTGAAAATCGAAGGTGGCTGTAACGTACAGTTAGCCCTTGATCCATATAGCTTTAATTACTATGTGATCGAGGTAAACCCTCGTGTATCACGTTCATCAGCATTAGCATCAAAAGCAACAGGCTACCCAATTGCAAAGCTAGCAGCAAAAATCGCAGTTGGTTTAACATTAGATGAAATTAAAAACCCTGTAACAGGATCAACATATGCTTGCTTCGAGCCGGCTTTAGACTACATCGTAGCAAAAATTCCACGCTGGCCATTCGATAAATTCGAATCAGCAAAGCGTAATCTTGGTACACAAATGAAAGCGACTGGTGAAGTAATGGCACTTGGTCGTACATTTGAAGAAGCTATGCTAAAAGCAGTGCGCTCTCTTGAGACAGGTCAAGTTCACTTAGAGCTGAAACATGCAGAAGAAAACACGGATTCTTGGATTGAAAAACGTATCCGCAAAGCAGGTGACGAGCGTCTATTCTTCATCGGTGAAGCACTTCGTCGCGGTGTGACAATTGAGCAAATCCATGAATGGTCTGCCATTGACTTATTCTTCTTAAATAAATTCAAAAACATCGTAGATATGGAGCAAACACTTGCTGACAATAAAAACGATAAAGACGTATTACGTACAGCAAAACGTCTAGGCTTTGCAGATAAAAAAGTTGCTGAGCTTTGGGAAACAACGCCAGAGGAAGTATATGCATATCGTAAAGAAAATGGCATTATCCCAGTCTATAAAATGGTCGATACATGTGCAGCGGAGTTTGAATCTGAAACACCATACTTCTATGGCACATATGAAGATGAAAATGAATCGATTAAATCCGATAAGCCATCAGTTGTAGTACTTGGTTCTGGTCCGATCCGCATTGGTCAAGGGGTAGAATTCGACTACGCAACAGTACACTCAGTATGGGCAATTCAAGAAGCAGGCTACGAAGCGATTATTATTAACTCGAATCCAGAGACAGTATCAACGGACTTCTCGATTTCAGATAAATTATACTTCGAGCCATTAACAATCGAAGATGTTATGCATATTATCGACCTTGAGCAACCAATCGGTGTAGTTGTACAATTCGGTGGTCAAACAGCTATTAATCTTGCTGATAAATTAGCTGCCAATGGCATAAAAATCCTAGGTACAACACTTGAAGATATCGACCGTGCGGAAAACCGTGACAAATTCGAGCAAGCATTACGCGACTTGAACATTCCACAGCCACTAGGTCAAACAGCTGTATCTACGGAGGAAGCACTTGCTATTAGTGATCGTCTAGGCTTCCCTGTGCTAGTTCGTCCTTCATACGTACTAGGTGGACGTGCGATGGAAATTGTCTACAACCAAGATGAATTAAAACACTATATGGAAAACGCAGTAGAAGCATCTCCTGATCATCCAGTATTAGTAGACCGCTACTTAACGGGTCAAGAAATTGAAGTAGATGCAATTTGTGACGGTGAAAATGTATTAATTCCAGGTATTATGGAGCATATCGAGCGTGCAGGGGTTCACTCTGGTGACTCCATCTCTGTATACCCTCCACAAAAATTAACGCAAACGCAAAAAGATACGTTAGTGGATTATACAACTCGCCTTGCAAAAGGTCTTGGCATCATAGGCTTAATGAACATTCAGTATGTTATTTCACAAGGCGAAGTGTATGTGATCGAGGTTAACCCACGTTCATCTCGTACAGTACCGTTCTTAAGTAAAATTACAAACATTCCGATGGCGAATATTGCAACGAAAGCGATCCTTGGTAAATCAATCGTAGAACAAGGCTATCCGACAGGCTTAGCAGCTGAGCAAAAAGGTGTCTTCGTTAAAGTGCCAGTATTCTCATTTGCTAAATTACGTCGTGTCGACATTACTTTAGGACCTGAAATGAAATCAACAGGTGAAGTAATGGGGAAAGATGCAACATTAGAAAAAGCACTTTACAAAGGCTTAGTTGCAGCAGGTATGGAAATTCGCACAGAAGGCACAGTATTGTTCACAGTGTCCGATAAAGATAAAGAAGAAGCCATTGCACTAGCAAAACGCTTCTCAACAGTAGGCTATCGTATTGTCGCTACTGAAGGTACAGCTAAAGCATTTGAAGAAGCAGGTGTACGCACAGATGTAGTTGGCAAAATCGGTGCAAAAGGTCAAACATTAATCGATTTAATTCAAAACGGTGAGGCACAGCTTGTTGTCAACACATTAACAAAAGGTAAGCAACCGGCACGTGATGGCTTCCGAATCCGTCGTGAGTCAGTTGAAAACGGCGTACCTTGCTTAACTTCATTAGATACAGCAGAAGCGATGGTACGTGTTATTGAATCAATGACATTTACAGCAGAACAAATGCCAAAAGCGGAGGTAGTACACTAATATGATTCGTCAAGAGAAAATGACGGTCGTCTCTCAAAAGCAAATAGCGACAAACATTTTCGAATTGACACTTCGTGGAGAGCTGGTTCAGGATATGACTCCTGGCCAGTTTGTCCATGTAAAGGTGTCAGATTCAATGGAGCCGCTTTTACGTCGACCAATCAGTATTGCAAACATAGACAAAGACAACAACGAATTTACGATGATTTATCGTGCGGAAGGTCGTGGAACTAAAGTGTTAGCGACAAATCGCGAGGGTGAGCTCGTTAATGTTCTTGGACCAATCGGTAATGGGTTCCCTGTAGAAGCAGTAAAAGAGGGAGGCACAGCCCTACTAGTTGGCGGAGGAATCGGTGTACCACCATTACATGAGCTTTCTAAGCAATTAAATGCTCGTGGTGTTAAAACAATCCATGTACTTGGCTTCCAAACAGAGGATGTATGCTTCTATGAGGAACAATTCAGTGCGCTTGGAGAAACACATTATGTAACGGTTGACGGTTCGAAAGGAACAAAGGGCTTTGTGACAAATGTATTAGAGTCACGAGCGCCTGAATTCGATGTATTCTATTCTTGTGGTCCGCTACCAATGTTAAAAGCATTAGAAGGCTTCTATCCAGAAAAAGAAGGTTATTTATCATTTGAAGAGCGCATGGGCTGCGGTATCGGTGCTTGTTTCGCATGCGTATGTAAAACAACAGATCAAGTAGCAAAGGATTATGTCAAAGTATGCTCTGACGGTCCAGTATTCGCGAAAGGTACGGTGGCATTATGAGTCGTTTAACTATCCAATTACCAGGCTTAGATTTAAAAAATCCAATAATGCCAGCTTCCGGTTGCTTCGGCTTCGGACGTGAATATGCACAGCTTTATGATTTATCAAAGCTTGGCGCTATTATGATTAAAGCTACAACTGTAGAAACACGTCCTGGCAATCCAACTCCACGCGTAGCAGAAACAGCAGCGGGGATGTTAAATGCCATTGGTTTACAAAATCCTGGCATCGAAAAAGTAATGAACGAAGAATTAAAGTTTCTAGAAGCGTATGATGTGCCAATCATTGCAAATGTTGCTGGTACAGAGACAGCTGACTACGTAGAAGTAGCGCAACGCATTTCTACTGCATCTAATGTGAAAGCATTAGAGCTTAACATTTCTTGCCCGAACGTTAAATGTGGAGGTATTCAATTTGGTACAGACCCTGCAACAGCACGCGAGCTAGTGAAAGCTGTAAAAGCTGTTTCTGAAGTGCCTGTATACGTGAAATTATCTCCTAATGTAACGAATATCGTAGAAATTGCACAAGCTGTTGAAGCTGGTGGTGCAGATGGTATTACAATGATCAATACACTTATCGGTATGCGTTTAGACGAGCGTACAGGTAAGCCAGTGATTGCCAATGGTACAGGTGGCTTATCGGGTCCTGCTGTAAAACCAGTTGCGATTCGCATGGTTTATGAGGTGTACAAGGCTGTCAATATTCCGATAATTGGGATGGGTGGCGTGACAGAAGCACAGGATGTTATTGACTTTATGTCGGCTGGTGCATCTGCAGTTGCTGTTGGGACAGCAAACTTTGTTGATCACTTCGTTTGTCCAAATATTATTGATGAATTACCAGCAAAGCTCGATCAATTAGGAGTAGAGCATATTTCAGAAATTATCGGAAGGAGCCATCGTTAATGAATACAAAACCAATACTTGCACTAGATTTTCCTGGTGAAGCAGAAGTATTTAAATTTCTAAAGCATTTTAATGAGCCTCTTTTCGTGAAAATTGGTATGGAATTATATATGCAAGAAGGGCCGGATATTGTACGAAAGGTAAAAGATCTAGGCCATGATATTTTCCTTGATTTAAAGTTACACGATATTCCTAATACAGTAGGCTCTGCAATGAAAGGTCTAGCGAAACTAGGAGTAGATTTAGTCAACGTTCATGCGGCAGGTGGACGTCCGATGATGGAGGCTGCACTTGAGGGACTTGACGCGGGTACTCCTTCAGGGCGTGAACGTGCGGCATTAATTGCAGTAACACAACTGACTTCAACAACAGAAGAGCAAATGCAAGCAGAACAAAAAATTGCTTTATCTTTACAAGAATCTGTCTTACATTACGCAAGTTTAACAAAGCAAGCTGGTTTAAATGGAGTTGTCTGCTCTGTACATGAGGCAAAAGCAATTGCTGAAGTATGTGGAGAAGATTTCTTACGCGTGACACCTGGTATCCGATTAGCAGGTGGCGACGCACACGACCAAAAGCGCATTGCAACACCAGACGGCGCGAAACGTGACGGTTCTTCGTTAATCGTGGTAGGACGTGCCGTAACAGGTGCACAAGATCCAGTAGCAGCATATAAAATCGTAAGTGAATTATGGGAGGCATAAATATGACATTACAAAATGAAATCGCACACGCTATGTTAAAAGTAGGCGCAGTAGAATTAAATCCAACAGAACTATTCACATGGGCATCAGGCATTAAATCACCAATCTACTGTGATACACGTCTGACAATTTCTGACCCTGTAATTCGTAAGCAATTAGCAAACGGTTTAGCATCTCTTATTAAAGAAAACTTTGGCGCAACAGAAATCGTAGCAGGTACAGCAACAGCAGGCATTCCACATGCTGCTTGGGTAAGTGATATTTTAGAATTACCTATGGTTTACGTACGTTCTAAAGCAAAAGAGCATGGCCGTGGTAACCAAATCGAAGGAAAATACGCAGCAGGTCAAAAAGTCGTAGTCGTAGAAGACATCGTTTCTACAGGCGGCTCATCGATCACAGCTGTAGAAGCCTTACGCGCAGCAGGCTGTGAAGTAGTAGGCGTAGTTTGCGTCTACACATACAACCTTCCACGTGCTGAACAAGCATTCGATGAAGCAGGCATTAAATATGTATCCCTAACAAACTTCGATTATTTAATTGAAGCAGCAAATGAATCAGGCACTATTAATGAAGGCGACATCCCATTCCTTAAAGAGTGGCATGGAAAATTAAAAGCAGGCGAGCTTTAATTCAATGAAGGGTGGTATGATAATTTTTTCATACCACCCTTTCATGTTGTTGTAAAATTATTGTGTTAAATTAAATAAAGTATGGCTCTTCGGCAAAACGTGGGGGGATTTCCGTTCTGGCTGGGCGCTTTGTTGTTGTTGTCGCTACGCTTTCGCACAGAGCAAAGCTTCCTGGGGGCGTCCGATGAGCCGCTTGGACCAACAAATGTTTTATGTGCGAAAGCGAAGCGGCAGGATGCTCCATCCAAAATGCCAATCGCTGATAAAATCGAGAAAATCGCTGATAGAGAGCCGAGAATCGCTGATAAAATTGAGAAACCGCTGATAAAGAGCTGGGGATCGCTGGTAAAATCGAGAAATCGCTGATAAAGAGCTGAGAATCGCTGATAAAATCGAGAAAACCGCTGATAAAGAGCTGGGAATCGCTGATAAAACCGAGAAACCGCTGATAAAGAGCCGAGAATCGCTGATAAAATCGAGAAACCGCTGATAAAGGGCTGGGAATCGCTGATAAAACCGAGAAACCGCTGATAAAGAGCTGGGAATCGCTGATAAAATCGAGAAACCGCTGATAAAGAGCTGGGAATCGCTGGTAAAATCGAGAAATCGCTGATAAAGAGCTGAGAATCGCTGATAAAATCGAGAAAACCGCTGATAACAACATGAGAACCGCTGATAAAGTACCAAGAATCGCTGATAACAACACGAGAACCACCGATAGCATCATGAATCGCACTTGTAGTAGAGAGGTAGGCTGGGACGGAAATTATCCTCATCTCAAACTAATCGACATTCACAAAGATTTCCTTGACTATTTCAAGACTGGGACTTAAGTATATTTTCAAAACAAAATTACAATATTTCACATCAGAAAAGCGCAAGAAATCAACGTAGCTAAAATTGATTTCTCGCGCTTTTTAAATTTTTGACCAGTTACGTCCCAGCCTGTTTATTTTTTAACTTCTACTAAAAGAAGTTAAAGCCTTCGGACGCAATTATGCCGAGGTATAATTGATTAACTTACAGTAGGGGAGAAATGAGTCGCATAAGAGACTCAAGTATGCGTTTTTGAATACTTCGCTTTTGAAATGCCGCCCATGTAATTTCTATGGAGTCTTTAAAATCTTGTTCAAAATCATTTTTTATATCTAGAACCGTTTTTGATTCATATAGGACCGCAATGATTTCATAATTAAGCTCAAAACTACGAATATCCATATTTGCTGTACCAATTGATGCAACTTCATCATCAACAAGTACAATTTTAGCGTGCATAAAACCATCTTTATAGCTGTAAATGGAGACTCCCGCTTTTAGAAGTGGTGTAAAGTATGATTGGGATGCTTGATCACTAATGATGCTATCGCCTTTTCCAGGATATAAAATTCGGACATCTACTCCGGAAAGTGCACTCAAACGTAATAATGTTAATGTTTCCTGATCAGGAATAAAGTATGGAGTGGCAATCCAAATTGACTTTTTTGCAGAGCCCATAATTTTCAATAAAGCATTTCGAATACTTGTATCATCTGAGCTAGGTCCGCTCGCAACGATCTGTACGGCACCTTCTGCTTGCTGAATGCCTTGAGCAGGAAAGTATGCTCTATCCATGTATTGATTCCAAGACTCAGTATTTAAACGACTAGTGGCGTAGAGATAATCTTCTAGGAAAATGGCTTGTAGTTTAAATAATGCTTTTCCTTCTATTTTTAAATGACTATCACGCCAAATAGGAAACTTCTTCGAACGGCCAAGATATTCATCCCCGACATTGAGTCCACCTGTAAAACCAATTGTCCCATCTACAATAACAATCTTACGGTGATTACGATAATTGACGGTCTCTAATAGCCAAGGTGAAAGAATAGAATCAAATTCGATTACTTCAATCCCTACTTCTTTCATTGGTTGTAAGAAATTCTTCTTTAATTTATTACTTCCGAGTCCATCATAAAGAAAACGTACGATTACACCAGATTTTGCTTTCCTTATTAAGGCATCTCGAATTTCTGTTCCGATTTCATCTGATCGATAAATATAGTATTGAATATGAATATGGTGTGTAGCATTTTCAATCGCTCGTAAGATTTCAGTAAATGTTTCATCCCCGTTTGTTAAGAGTTTTGTTGTTGTTTCATTAGCAACAGGACCACCGCCAAATTTTTGTATAACTTGCGTCAAATAGGTGGATCGTTCATTTAAAGAGAGGGAGTTTTCTAGATCAAAACTTTTCCCTGCTAAAATTTCACGGAATAATACTCTTCTTTCTTCTGAACGATGTAAATGTTTCCTTCTTCTCCAGTGACTTCTTCCGAAAAGTAAGTACATAAATACACCAATACCAGGGAGTATTATTAATACTAAAAACCAAGCCAATGTACTTTGCGGAGAACGATTTTCAATAAAAATAACGAAAGCAATCCCTATAAGTGTGATAGGCCATAGTAAGCCGATTAAAGTAGATAAGGGAATGATGGTCTTATTTAAGAATATGAGCATAATTGCTGCAATTGTAAATACAAATAGTAATTGGACGACGCGATTTTTCATATGATGCATTTTCACCTATTCTTTCTTAAATATAATTTCCATAAGAGGAAGTTGTACTTTCATAGTTTTATGATAAATTGTTTTCTTTTTTTTAACAATATAGACATTTTCGTATGTGCCTTCTATAACGTATAGTTTTTACTAGTAATGAGCAAATCTATTGTGTCCATATTCGCTAATTGCAAACATTTCCTCATTAATTTCTTCTATAGTAAACCAAGTATGAATTACTTTCCCTTTATTTTGATAAAGCAAACATTCCAAGATGAATTTTCTTAATAGAACCATAGAAGACATAAAGAGAACTAAGTATTCAAGAGGTAAGGAGAGACATAAAATAACGGACAGTGAGATACAAAAGCACTGTCCGTTAGACTTCATGTAATTGCCATATACGGTTCGGAGGCTGGTTATCACCTCCTACTCGATTAAAATTGAACACTGAACCCTTTAAAATGATGAATTCCCGTACCGAATTTTACAAGATCCTCTTCTCTCAACGTATTAACTGCCTTTTTTACTTCTATTAAAATGGAGGAATCAAGCCCTAATGTATTATGAGACCCAAAAATCTTCGTAATGTTAGGTAAGTTCGCTATCTTCTCTAAGGAATCTACTAAATCTACTGGATTTGTTGTAGGGAAAAAAGCATATATCGGCGTTTTATCATACAGTAAATCGCCAGTAAATAAATAACCATTGTTATGATCTAAAATAGAAATATGCCCCGGTGAATGACCAGGTGTATGCAGTATAGACAATTTTCTATTGCCGATATCTATAATATCTCCATCCTCTAAAATACCAGAAGGCTGTCCTTGAAAAGGTTTATATGTTTCAGGATTAAACGTTTTGGGCGTAGGTATCGTTATATCGCGACTAACGTCTTTTCTTATCTGCTCAATTGATAACTTCTTAATGCCATTTACGAGCCAATCAGCTTCTTCCTTGTGTACGTAAATGTTCTCAAATTGTCCATGACTACCGATATGATCCGATACGAAAAATATATACATTTCTTAAAAAATGTAGACATCTCTACTGTGACACAACTTATATCTTTTGACTTTCGTTTTTGTGTCTTCCTTATTCTCAGAGCCTGGTTTCGCCGAAGCTACTGCCATTTGGTATGACTCTCCAAAGGCTTAAATTCCGCAGTATCGTTGCGTACACATCTAAGGCTTAATATCAGTTAAGCTCCTTAGATTGAATAATTTGCTAAGTTAATGCTTGCGTTCAAATCTCTATCCATCTTTAATCCGCAAGAGCAGATAAATAATCTGTCTTTCAGTCTCAAATCGGATTTGATTTGTCCACAACTAGAACAAGTTTTTGATGAAGGAAACCATCTGTCGGCTTCAACAAATTCAATTCCATATTTTTCACATTTGTATTGAATTTGCCGTTTGAATTCATATAACCTCTGTCCGGCTACCGCCTTCGCCAGATGTTTATTTTTCATCAACCCTTTTACATTTAAAT
>NZ_JARVRU010000058.1:0-27298 GCF_030209535.1 Lysinibacillus sp. fls2-241-R2A-57 | reverse complement strand
AGCGGAAATCAGCCTCTTTGAATGTATAAAAATGGTTAATCAACACGCCTGATAATCCGTTATAATTTAAACGGGTGATCACATATGAAAAGCGTAAACTTTCAACTTGACGAAAACAATTCGTTAGAGATAACGCAGATAGAGGACAATTTATTTGAAGTTCGACTAGGAATTAATGGAAGCATGAACATTTACTATATGACGCGAGATCAACTCCTAAATGTCGAACAACTAGGTGGTCATATTCGCATAGAGACTTTATTTACCGGCGATATACGCTAGTGGTTTTATTCAATACGCCTGTATAAGCAGTTCGTAAACTGTCTATACAGGCGTATTTGTAGTATTGAAGGCTTATACAGGCTTATAAAAATTATGATAGAAATATTACATATCGTATAAATTAATTAAAGATTTAGTAAATCTCCCTATTATTCACAGTTGATTCAAATAGTTGTTTAGGAAAAAAATTGAATATCATGTAAAAACATTCCTTTGTTATAGTTAATATTGACCAATATATATGTGAAAAATGGAATGTGTAGGTGGATGTTTTACTGATAAAGTAGTTGTATTTTCTTTGTCAGTAGTGACAATTGTCTCTAAACAAATGTAAATAGATTGTATATACTTACAGTTAGAGGGAAGGAGGAAATAGCTTGATACTAGTTCGAAATGATAACTTCGAAATATCAGAAGAAAATGGCAAGGTATTTATGCTTACTTACAGTGCTGGTTTTCCATTAAAAGAATTTGATCATATTTTAAGAAGTCATCCCCGACTTAAATTGTCTAATTTTTCTATATTAAAGAATGTTTTAGCAACAGAAAGCACAAGCCCTGTTGAAATTGGTCGTTGGCTTCCAAATGTTGAAGCAGAAATTGCACGAGATAAAATGTCTGCCTCTATATTTATATATGAAACACATGATTATATTCAAAAGAATAAAGAAAAATTAACGCAACAAATTTTGGAAACACTCGAAAACGAAGGAATTGTTCAAGGGATTTTAGATTTCAATATTTCCGAAGTTGAACCAGGAAAAGCATTTTTAATTGCACAAGGAACACCGCCTGTAACAGGAACAGATGCACAAATTACATATTTACCTAAACCGGAGAGAAAGCCAGTAATTCGCGAAGATGGAAAAGCGGATTATTACGACATGAACTTTATTTCTGAAATTTCTGAGGGTTCGTGGCTAGGCGAGAAAATCCCTGCGACATTAGGTAAACCAGGGAAAAATGTACTAGGCGAAATTATGGCTGCTGTACCAGGTCGTGATTTTCCTATACGATACGATAAAAAATCAGCTTATGAAGTGGAAGAGGAAGGAATAGTTGTCATCCGTTCAAAAATAGCTGGTGTATTAGATGATGTCAAGGGCCTGATTGGTGTTAATAGACATTTACCAATTAATGGAGATGTTGGCGTTGAAACAGGGAATCTCGAATTTGATGGCTCTCTAAGCATTAAAGGAACAGTTACATCTGGCTATACAGTCATTGCTACTGGAGATATTTCCATCGAAGGTGCTGAAGGTGTAAGCGGTGCCAAACTAATTAAATCCATTGAAGGGGATGTCTACATTCGAGGAGGAATTTTTGGCCTAGGATCAACTCTTGTAGAGGCAGGCGGCAATATTTTCGTCAAGCATGTTAATGAGGCGAATTTAGTTGCGGCTGACAGTATTCATATAGGATCTTATGCATTGGGATCACAGCTCTCTGCACATTCTATCTTTGTGGACGAACGAAAAGGGAAAATAATTGGAGGTCGTGCCGTCGCCAAGAATACAATCGTTACTGCCATATCAGGAAATCGTTTAGAGCGTCGAACTGATTTAATCATCGAAAGCGTCAATAAACAGGAAAACTATTCCATTATACAAGAAAAGGCAACGCAGCTTAAGCAGCTGCAATCACAAATTTCAGAGCACGAGGAGAAAATTAAAAGCTTACTACCATTCCTTAGCCAAATGTCTAAGGAACAAATAGCTACATTTGAAGAAACAAAACAAGGGTTAAACAAATTGAAAGCTGAGGCAGCGACAATTGATCGTGAAATTAAACTAATGATGGATGAAATGCGTCATGCTGGAAAAGAAGAAATTATTGTGACAAAGGAAGCTCATCCTGGTACCAATATTCAAATTGGCAAAAAATCATCCTTATTAAGTAAAATGACAAATGGTAAATTCCTTATCGAATTTGGTGAGTTGAATGTCTAGTGAATCTTTCATTCCTGTGTTTGCACATCGTGGGGCTTCAGCGTATGCACTTGAAAATAGCTTCAGAGCTTTTGAAAAGGCATTAGAGTTAGGGGCAGATGGGATTGAATTAGATATCCAATTTTCAAAAGAAGGGATTCCAGTTGTATATCATGATCCACAGTTATCAAGATTAGTTGGCATCAATAAACTTGTGAATGAATGTACGTTAGAAGAGCTACTAAGCTTTAAACTTGGGAAGCCGTGGAGGCGACTATTTTCAACGTATAAAATTCCAACGTTTGATGTAGTTTTAGCATGGGCAAATTCACAACAGCTACCGCTTAATATCGAATTGAAATCGACAGTCCTTAATAATAAAAACGCACTTATTCAAATGCTTCAGGATCTTACTTTACCTGTTGGTAGTCATTTTTCATCGTTTCACTACGAGCTAATGGAGATTGTGAAGCAATATAAACCGGAATACGAAACAGCACTTATCGCAACAAAGAAGGTAAAATGGGATTTGCTCAGTGATTATAAAGCTATTGACAGCGTGCATATGCATAAGAGATATTATAAACCAAGATATTTAGAGGCATGTGTAGCGAGTGGTAAAGCATGTCGTTTTTATGCGATTGATGGTAATGAAACATTTTTATCGAATCCACATCCTTCTGTAATAGGTTGGATTACTGATTATCCTGATAAAGTCATGGCGAAACAGCAACGTTAATCAATTTTCGCCTTGGCGTTATTGTAGCTGCCACTGCGCTTTCGCTACAGAAAACAAATGTTGCTGACGCTACGTTAACACTTCGCTTTCGCACAGAAAACAATTGTTGCTGACGCTACGTTAGCACTGCGCTTTCGCACAGACAAAAAACTGTAGCTGCCGCTGGCTTTCGCTACAGAAACATGAGCTGAATGAAAATAAAAATAGCTATCCAGTAAGTCTGTTGAGACTTATTTGGATAGCTATTTTTATTTTTTTTGGAAGCGCGGTGCCACTTTTCCATTTTTTCGATCGCGATGAAGTAAAAATCCTGCGAAAAAGCCAAAGCCAATAACAAAGAAAATAACGCCAACGACGAATTGGAGCCATAAAAATGGGAAAGGTGAGATGAGCTTACCAAATAATGTATCACGCATGAATTTAATGCCACCTGCAGCCATAAGACCTGGAATAAGCATTACAATAAATGCAGCAAAACGAGCCATGCATGTCCCTCCTTATACCTAAGTTTAATTGTACCTGTGGATATTGGAATGTCAAGGAAGCTTGAACCTCGCAATAAGTAAAAAATAAACCACTTTCTATAACTGAATGTTTAGAAAATTCTTTCTTAAACAAGAATGTGTAATAATAGTTGCGAAATTGTGAAATTGTCAGTATTGTAAAATTAAATGGAGCAATATTATCCATTGTTAAACAATTTTAAATTCTTTCAGCAGGTGTCCAAACACCTGCTAAAAGAATTTAAAGCCTCCGGCGGATGTCACGGAATCGGAAAGGAATTCTTTGTGCAAGCACAAAGCCGATTCCGGACGCAATTATGCCGAGGCATAATTGATACACTAATTATTACTTAATTGGGATGGGCATTTGGGGATGCACTTTCCAAAGCAAAGGGGCGAGTTTTCATGGAAATCTTCAAGTATATGGAAAAGTATGATTATGAACAATTGGTATTTTGCCAAGACGAGGCATCAGGGTTAAAAGCGATTATCGCTATCCATGACACAACACTTGGACCAGCACTAGGTGGGGCACGTATGTGGACATATGCATCAGAAGAAAATGCGATTGAGGATGCATTGCGTTTAGCACGAGGGATGACCTATAAAAATGCTGCAGCTGGTTTAAACCTTGGCGGTGGAAAAACGGTCATTATCGGTGACCCATTTAAAGATAAAAATGAAGAAATGTTCCGTGCACTAGGGCGGTTCATTCAAGGGCTTAACGGTCGCTATATTACAGCAGAAGACGTTGGTACAACAGTGTCAGATATGGATTTAATTCATGAGGAAACAAATTATGTAACGGGAATTTCCCCGGCTTTTGGATCATCAGGAAACCCATCTCCAGTAACTGCTTATGGAGTTTACCGTGGTATGAAAGCAGCGGCAAAAGAAGCATTTGGATCTGATTCACTAGAGGGACGTACAATTTCAGTACAAGGACTAGGAAATGTCGCTTACAAGCTTTGCGAGTACTTACATAATGAGGGGGCAAAACTTGTTGTTACAGATATTAATCAAGCGGCAATTGATCGAGTTGTGAATGATTTTGATGCGACTGCTGTGGCACCAGAGGAAATCTATTCACAGGAAGTTGATATTTTCTCACCTTGCGCATTAGGAGCGATTTTAAATGATGAAACGATCCCGCAACTAAAAGCAAAGGTTATCGCTGGTTCTGCCAATAACCAATTACAAGATTCTCGTCATGGTGATTATTTACATGAATTAGGAATAGTTTACGCACCTGATTATGTTATCAATGCAGGTGGTGTAATTAACGTAGCTGATGAATTGTATGGATATAACCATGAGCGTGCGATGAAACGAGTTGAAGGCATTTATGATAGTATCGAAAAAATCTTCACTATTTCTAAACGTGACGGAATCCCGACATATGTAGCGGCTAATCGTTTAGCAGAAGAACGTATTGCTCGAGTATCAAAATCTCGTAGCCAATTCTTAAAAAATGAAAAAAATATTTTACACGGTCGTTAAGAACCGCATATTAGTTGGAAGAAGTCGCATTGTCGACTTCTTCTACCTTTAAAATAGTAAATGAATAGTTTTAAATGAGTTTAAGCTAAAGGACAGCTCATTTGAAAATTACCTTAGTGATTGAAGCGAATAGGATGCATTAGCATTTTTCTCATAAGGGGGAATCGATATGGCTCAAAATTATGATGTTGTCATTTTAGGTGGAGGTACAGGAGGCTATGTTGCAGCGATTCGAGCTGCACAGTTGGGCTTGAAAACAGCCATAGTCGAACGTGAACGTCTAGGTGGAACATGCTTGCATAAAGGCTGTATACCAAGTAAGGCCTTACTTCGAAGTGCAGAAGTGTATCGTACAGCAAATAAAACAGCCGCTGAATATGGCGTAGATATTGAAGGGGTTACATTGCAATTCGACAAAGTGCAGGCTAGGAAACAAGCTATTGTTGAGCAATTGAGCCAAGGTGTGAATACACTGATGAAAAAAGGCAAGATAGACGTTTATCAGGGAATAGGGCGAATTTTAGGACCGTCCATTTTCTCACCAATGCCTGGCACTATTTCAGTTGAAATGACTAACGGCGATGAAAATGAAATGCTTGTACCAACAAATGTTGTGATTGCAACCGGATCTAAGCCAAGAGGAATGGCAGGCCTAACAGTTGACGGTAAATATGTGATGAACTCTGATCATGCACTACAAATGGAAGAACTGCCAAAGTCACTGTTAATTGTAGGTGGAGGAGTTATTGGAATTGAATGGGCTTCTATGCTTTGTGATTTTGGAGTTTATGTAACTGTATTAGAATATGGACCATCTATTTTACCTGCAGAGGATACGGATATTGTCAAAGAAGTGACAAAGCAGCTGGAAAAAAGAGGTGTTCGTATTGTAACAAATGCCCGCATAGATGCTAGTACCTTCAAAATTGAAAATGATAACGTTTTCATTTCTGCGAATGTCAATGATAAGGAAGAATTATTTGAGGCTGATAAATTATTGCTTTGTGTAGGGCGTGAGGCAAATACACAAGGTATTGGCTTGGAGAATACAGAAATAGAAGTTGAAAATGGGTTTATTAAAGTCAAAGATTCGTATCAAACAAAGGAATCACATATGTATGCCATTGGCGATGTAATCGGTGGCTTACAATTAGCGCATGTTGCTTCACATGAAGGGTTATCTGCTATTGAGCATATTGCAATGGGTAAAACAGAGCCACTTGATGTTCTAAAGGTTCCAAAATGCGTTTATTCTTACCCTGAGGTTGCAAGTATTGGCTTAACTGAAAGTGCTGCACGTGAGCAAGGTTATACATTGAAGGTCGGTAAGGTTCCATTCAAGGCGATTGGAAAAGCGTTAGTTAATGGAGAGACAGATGGCTTTGTAAAAATTGTTGCTGATGAAGAGACGAATGATATTTTGGGTATTCATATGGTAGGACCACATGTGACAGATTTAATTGGAGAAGCATCACTTGCTAAATTACTTGATGCAACCCCGTGGGAAATTAGTCAGGCCATTCATCCACATCCGTCACTTAATGAGGTGCTTATGGAATCAGCGCTAGCAGTCGATAAGCGCGCCATTCATTTTTAAGGAAATATAAAGTAGGTCAATACTTAAAATCTGTTCGTGATTAATAAAGTAGGTTGGAATGAAAGCGCATGGAGGCTCGAGCTATGCCTACGAAAAAGCGTCCTCCCGGCGTGCAATATGCAGTCTAATACACATATTTTGCTGAAGAGCTATAAAATGCTTTAGCTATTTCTCCACAATACGAAAGGAGTGTTCGTATGCAAGATGTTCAAATTAAGCATGAAGATTTAGGTTTATCAAATGAAGATGTCCTTGCAATGTTCGAAACGATGTTAATGGCAAGAAGACTAGATGAACGTATGTGGTTATTAAACCGTTCTGGTAAAATTCCATTTGTTATTTCTTGTCAGGGACAGGAGGCAGCACAAGTGGGAGCGGCATTTGCTCTTGATCATAACAAAGATTATATTGCACCTTACTATCGTGATATGGGTGTTGTTTTACATTTTGGAATGACACCAAGAGAATTGATGTTATCCGCGTTTGCCAAAGCAGAGGATCCAAACTCAGGTGGGCGACAAATGCCAGGTCATTTTGGACAAAAGAAAAATCGTATTTTAACAGGCTCTTCGCCAGTTACTACACAAGTTCCGCACGCGGTGGGGGTAGCTCTTGCAGGGCGTCTACAAAAAGAGGATTTTATTACTTTTGTTACGCTCGGTGAAGGTTCATCTAACCAGGGTGATTTTCATGAAGGTGCGAATTTTGCAGGAGTTCATAAGCTTCCAGTCATTATAATGGTAGAAAACAATCAATACGCAATTTCTGTGCCAGTTGAACGTCAATTAGGCTGTGCGAAAGTGTCAGATCGCGGTATTGGCTATGGTATGCCAGGTGTTACAGTTGATGGAAAATGTCCGTTACAGGTCTATAAGGTTGTGAAAGAAGCAGCTGATCGTGCACGTAGTGGTGAAGGTCCAAGTCTAATAGAAACAGTGACTTATCGCTTAACGGCTCATTCTTCGGATGATGATGATCGTCAATATCGAACTGCTGAGGATATAGCGGAAGGTAAGGCAAAGGATCCTGTGCTGTTATTTGAAAAGTATCTAATGGATGCTGGCGTGATGACAGAAAACCTACGTGCTGAAATCGAAGAGCGTGTCATGGCAGAGGTGAATGAAGCAACAGATTATGCAGAAGCTGCTCCGTATGCAATGCCAGAGCATGCTTTGAAATACGTATATGCACCAGTGGACGGAGGTGACGTGTAATGGCAGTGATGTCTTATATTGATGCGATTACATTAGCGATGAAGGAAGAGATGGAACGTGATGAGCGTGTTTTCATTTTAGGAGAGGACGTTGGTCGCAAAGGCGGGGTTTTCAAAGCAACAACAGGTCTTTATGAACAATTTGGTGAACATCGGGTACTTGATACGCCTCTTGCAGAGAGTGCCATTGCAGGTGTTGGTATTGGTGCTGCGATGTATGGTATGCGTCCAATTGCCGAGATGCAATTCGCTGATTTCATCATGCCTGCTGTTAACCAAATCGTTTCTGAGGCTGCAAAAATCCGCTATCGTTCGAATAATGACTGGTCTTGCCCAATGGTTATACGTGCACCTTTTGGCGGAGGTATACACGGAGCACTTTATCATTCGCAATCTGTAGAGGCACTTTTTGCAGGAACACCTGGATTGAAAATTGTTATTCCGTCCACGCCATATGATGCAAAAGGCTTGTTAAAAGCAGCAATCCGTGATGAGGATCCAGTACTATTTTTCGAACATAAACGTGCTTATCGACTCATAAAAGGTGAAGTGCCAACGGACGACTACACATTACCGATTGGGAAGGCAGATGTTAAGCGTGAAGGGGAAGACGTTACTGTCATTACGTATGGTTTAGCTGTCCATTTTGCATTACAAGCAGCTGAGCGCCTTGCGGCAGACGGTATTTCCGCTCATATTCTTGACCTTCGCACGGTATATCCACTCGATAAAGAGGCAATCATTGAGGCGGCGAGTAAAACAGGGAAAGTTTTACTAGTTACTGAGGATAATAAAGAGGGAAGCATTATGAGTGAGGTAGCAGCAATCATTGCAGAGCATTGTTTATTTGAACTCGATGCACCAATCCAACGCCTAGCAGGACCAGATGTTCCGGCAATGCCGTATGCACCGACGATGGAAAAGTATTTTATGATCAACCCTGAAAAAGTAGAACGTGCGATGCGAGAACTAGCTGCATTCTAATTTGTTGAAAAAAGTTAAACCCTCGGACAGATCAACAGATATTAACTTCTTTCAGCTAATGTAATTGTGGCGAAAGTTAAAATATGTGTGATTGTTTATCTACGCGTCAAAGCCTGATGCTTCATAGTGTCACAGTTATTTTAAGGCTCATCATCAAAAGATAGGGATGACATTTGTTACAACGTTATGTCCTGTATATAAGTTGATAGGAGTGAAGATTGGACGTCCCTAGTAAAGCGCTCAGTCGGAACGAAAAACCAACCCCTTTATGGTAATGAGTTTATTATGAATATGATAGTAAGTCGATAGATACAATTACACCTAGGCATACTTGATGGGAGGAATAGATGATGGCTATTCAAAATATTACAATGCCACAGCTCGGCGAAAGTGTAACAGAAGGTACGATTGAAAAATGGCTTGTCAAGCCAGGTGATACGGTAAAAAAATATGATCCACTAGCAGAAGTTGTAACAGATAAAGTAAATGCAGAAATCCCGTCTTCTTTTGAAGGAGTCATTACAGAGCTACTAGCAGAGGAAGGGCAAACATTACCCGTTGGAGCAGTCGTTTGTTGCGTTGAAATAGCAGGTGACAGCGAATTACCTCCTCCGCCTCCACCGAAAAAATCAGCGGTAAGTACAGCTATTTTAAATGCAGGTGTACAAAAGAAACAGGAGATTCCGCAGCCAACTACAGCTATAATAGCATCACAAAAAACGATTCGACAGGATAAAGTCCGTTATTCTCCAGCGGTTCTTCGACTTGCACAAGAGCATGATATTGCACTTGACCAAGTCACAGGAACTGGTGAAGGGGGACGCATTACAAGAAAAGACCTTATGAAATTGATTGAAACAGGAAATGTGCCAACTTCTCAGGTTGAAACACCGTCTGCTGTCAATACAGCCGTTCAACAGTCAGCATCTATTGTAGCACCTGCATCACAGGACAATGATACTCAACCTGCTACACCAGTACAATCTATTCAAGCAGGTGATGTTGAAATTCCAGTAACGAAGGTGCGTCGTGCTATCGCTAATAATATGGTACGAAGTGCTCAGGAAGTGCCACATGCATGGATGATGATGGAAGTAGATGTTACTGATTTAGTAGCATATCGTGATAGCATAAAGACAGAGTTTAAGCAAAAAGAAGGCTTTAATATTACGTATTTTGCTTTCTTTGTAAAAGCTGTCTCGCAAGCTCTTAAGGAATTCCCGATGATGAATTCTATGTGGGCAGAGGACAAAATCATTCAAAAGCATGACATAAATATTTCCATTGCAGTCGCGACAGAGGATGCCTTATTTGTCCCTGTTATAAAACACGCTGATGAAAAATCGATTAAAGGTATTGCTAAAGAAATTCATGAGCTTGCAATGAAAGTTCGTGCTGGGAAACTGACGATGGATGATATAAAAGGTGGTACATTTACGGTAAATAATACGGGTGCATTCGGCTCTGTTCAGTCGATGGGCATCATTAATTATCCACAAGCAGCAATTCTTCAAGTGGAAAGTATTGTAAAAAAACCGGTTGTTTTACCTGGTGGAATGTTCGCTGCACGAGATATTGTGAATTTATGTTTATCTTTAGATCATCGTGTTCTTGATGGACTTGTTTGTGGTAAATTCCTAAATAGGGTGAAAGAAATACTCGAAAATACAAATAAATCTTCAACGTCAGTCTACTGATGACTTGTCGGAAACCTGTTGTATAACGGTTTCCGAATTTTTTTTGCTTTTCCAGTTGCAATTTGTCATGTAGAATAACAAGTAGAAACTACTAAGGGGGGAAGCTGATTAAGCGTCCGCATGTCAAACAACATGAAAAATATTGAATTTGAAAAGCCGTCCTATTCAGAATGGCAAGATGCAGCAATCAAGGCTTTAAAAGGGAAACCATTCGAGTCTCTTTTAACGAAAACAAGTGAAGGTGTTACACTAGAACCACTTTACACTCAAGAAAGTTTAGTAGCAAAACTTGGTGAAGAACTTGATAAACAAGTTGCCACAATCCGTTCCCTACAAAATAATCAAGCATATCGAGTGGCACAACAAATATACGCTGATACAAGCGAAGCATTTTTTGCAAAGCTTGATGATAGCTTAGCTCGAGGCAATGAAGTAGTAACAATTGATAGCCGTGTAAATTTTGAATGGACTGAAGAAGTATTGGCACAATTAGCGAATTATTTCACAGAATATTCGTTTAAAATGTCGGTTGAAAATTCAAATGACCCATTATTAGCAGTATTCGACAAAATAACAGTTGATCAGCGAGAAAATGTAAAAGGTTTCATCGTATCGAAAAACCTAATCTCTTTAACTGATTTCCCGAGCGTGCGCTCAGTCGGCGCGGACACAACGGTTTATCATAATGAAGGAGCTAACGCTGTGCAAGAGTTAGCTTATGCACTTGCATTAGCGGCAAAATACGCAAATCAAGAAGAAAGCTTTGAAGCATTCGCGCAGAAATTTTATGTATCTTTTGCTATTGATACACAGTTCTTTACAGAGATTGCCAAACTTCGTGCTTTTAAAGTACTTTGGAAAGCGTTCTCATCCGCTTATGGAGTATCTGACAGCGTAAAAGTTCCAACTATTGCTGAGACGTCATTAAGAAGCTTTTCGAAGTTGGATGTTTATGTAAACTTATTACGTGCAGCAAATGAAGCGCTTTCGGGCTTAATCGGTGGTGCGGATGTCTTTACAGTTCACCCTCATGATGCATTAACGACACCAACAGATCAATCGGTTCGTATTGCACGGAATGTATCTTTAATCTTAAAAGAAGAAACAAATGTTTTAAAAGTTATAGACCCAGCTGGTGGCTCTTACTTTATTGAGTCATTAACAGCAGATTTTGTGAAAGAAGCTTGGGCATTGTTCTTAGAAATTGAAGCAGCTGGAGGCATCGACGCTTACACTGCATCAGGACAGCTTGCTGAGGAACTGGAAAAATCTTATCAAGCTCGTATTAAGGCGGCACAAACGCGTAAGCAATCATTAATCGGTACAAATATTTATGCCAACCCAGCAGATGTGTTTGAAAGCGCAACAAATCCAGCGTTTGCAGAGATTAAGCGAATTGCTATACCTTTCGAGCAATTACGTGCTGAAATGACAGCGGCAAATGTGAAAACAGGGATTTTAGCATTAGGTACACTAAAAAGCTCAAAACCACGTGCCGATTTCGTGTCAGGTTTCTTAAACACTGTAGGTCTAGTACCAGAAAAAAGTGAACCAGTTGCTACAGCTGAAGAAGCACTAGCTTGGATAAACTCTACTGAAGCTACATATGTGGTGATCGCAGGTAATGATGATGATACAAAAGAATTAGTACCGGCAATTTTAGCAGGTAAACCAGCTAACGTAATTGTTGACGTTGCAGGTAAATTTAAAGACGAAGAAGAAGCTTGGTTAGCAAATGGCTTAAACGGCTTTATTTTCGCAGGACAGAACATCATTGAAAAATTTAATTCAGTGTTCGCTAGCATGAAGGAGGTCCAACGATGAGCAAGCCAAATTTTAGTGCAGTTGAAATCGAAAAAGTATTAGCAGCTGAAGCACCTCAAGCGTCAGAAGAAAAATTCATGACAAATGAAGGTATCGAAATTAAAGATATTTATTCAAAAGAAGATATTAAAGATGCAAAACATTTAAATGATGTTGCAGGTATTGCGCCAAATACACGTGGTCCATACCCTACTATGTATGTAGCTCGTCCTTGGACAGTTCGTCAATATGCTGGTTTCTCAACAGCTGAAGAATCAAATGCATTCTACAAACGTAACTTAGCAATGGGTCAAAAAGGTCTTTCTGTTGCCTTTGACTTAGCAACTCACCGTGGCTATGACTCAGACCATCCACGTGTAACAGGGGATGTTGGTAAAGCTGGGGTTGCGATTGACTCAGTAGAAGATATGAAAATCTTATTTGACCAAATTCCTTTAGATCAAATGTCGGTTTCTATGACAATGAATGGTGCTGTATTACCAGTTCTTGCATTCTATATCGTTGCAGCTGAAGAGCAGGGAGTTACACCAGACAAGCTTGCTGGTACGATTCAAAACGATATTTTAAAAGAATACATGGTTCGTAACACATATATTTATCCGCCAGCAATGTCTATGAAAATTATTGCAGATATTTTTGAATTTACGGCGAAATATATGCCAAAATTTAACTCAATTTCGATCTCTGGTTACCATATTCAAGAAGCGGGGGCAACAAATGACATCGAGCTTGCTTACACATTAGCAGATGGTCTTGAATATGTTCGTACAGGGCTTAAAGCTGGAATCGATATTGATGCCTTTGCACCGCGTTTATCATTCTTCTGGGCAATCGGTATGAACTATTATATGGAAGTTGCAAAAATGCGTGCAGCACGCCGAATTTGGGCACAAATGATGTCAACGTTTAATCCAAAAAATCCTAAGACATTAGCACTTCGTACACACTCACAAACATCTGGCTGGTCTTTAACAGAGCAAGATCCATTTAACAATGTGACACGTACATTAATCGAAGCGAATGCGTCATCAATGGGGCATACGCAATCTCTTCATACAAATGCACTTGATGAAGCGATTGCTCTACCAACGGATTTCTCTGCACGTATTGCACGTAATACACAGCTATTCTTACAAGAAGAAACGGCAATGACGAAAGTAATTGATCCATGGGGCGGTTCATACTATGTGGAAAAATTGACAGACGAGATTACAAAATCTGCGTGGGCATTAATTGAAGAAATCGAAGAGCTTGGCGGTATGGCGAAAGCGATTGAAACAGGTCTTCCAAAAATGAAAGTCGAGGAAGCTGCGGCAAAACGTCAAGCGAAAATCGACTCTAAAACTGAAACAATCGTTGGTGTCAACAAATATCGTTTAGAAAAAGAAGAACCGATCGACATTCTTGACATTGATAATACACTAGTTCGTCAAAAGCAAATTGAACGTTTAGAAGCGATGAAGGCAGCTCGTGATGAAGCTGAAGTACAAAAACATCTAGCGCGATTAACGAAAGCGGCGCAAGATGGTGAAGAAAACTTATTAGCAATAGCAGTAGATGCTGCTCGTGCTCGTGCTTCATTAGGCGAAATTTCCGATGCAATTGAAGTTGTTTCTGGTCGTCATAAAGCGGTAATCCGTTCAATCTCTGGCGTGTACTCTGCAAACTTCTCAGATGAAGAGCAAATTACTGAAGTGAAACAAATGACAGAGGAGTTCCTTGAAAATGAAGGTCGTCGTCCACGTATTTTAGTAGCGAAAATGGGACAAGATGGACATGACCGTGGTGCGAAGGTCGTGGCAACGGGTTATGCTGACTTAGGATTTGACGTAGATATTTCACCGTTATTTATGACACCGGCTGAGGCAGCTCAAATGGCAGTGGAAAACGATGTTCATGTGATTGGCGTATCTTCATTAGCAGCTGGTCATAAAACTTTAGTTCCTGAATTAGTAGCAGAGCTAGAAAAACTAGGCCGCGAAGATATCATTATTATTGTTGGTGGTGTAATTCCAGCACAAGATTATGATTTCCTTTATAACGCTGGCGCAGTAGCGATTTTTGGACCTGGTACAGTTATTCCTGTATCAGCACAAAAGATTATTGAAGAGATTTACAAACGTTTAGGCTACGAGGAAGTGTCTGAATAATGGACAAAAACAAAGGAATGCCAGAAAGTGCGCTATTTGTTATGGACGGAGTAGAGGCAACTCACGACGGAATGCAATATGGTACACCGAAAAAATTCCGCAAGAAAAAAGCAGACAAACTAAACATACAGGAGCTTGCACGAGAAGTACGTGCAGGCTCTCGTACACACTTGTCAAAAGCTATTACACTCATTGAAAGTTCAAATGTAACGCATAAAGTGCAAGCACAAGAACTTCTACAAGAGCTTCTACCACATACAGGAAACAGTGTCCGTATTGGGATTACAGGCGTTCCTGGTGCGGGAAAGAGTTCGTTCATTGAGGCTTTCGGAACGATGCTTTGTGAGATGGGAAAAAAAGTGGCAGTCCTTGCGATTGATCCAAGCTCTTCTTTATCTGGAGGAAGCATTTTAGGCGATAAAACTCGAATGGAAGAGCTCGTGAAGAAGCCTAATGCATTTGTTCGTCCCTCTCCTTCAGCTGGTACCCTGGGGGGTGTTCATAAAAAGACACGTGAAACGATGCTTGTTTGTGAAGCAGCCGGCTATGATGTCATTTTAATAGAAACAGTCGGTGTTGGACAAAGTGAAACGTATGTCCGTGGTATGGTTGATTTCTTCTTACTGTTAGTTTTAACAGGTGCTGGAGACGAGCTCCAAGGCATGAAAAAGGGCATTATGGAGTTAGCGGATGCCATCGTTGTCCATAAGGCTGATGGCGATAATGTTCGTCTAGCAAAAAAAACGGTATCCGAATATAAGCAAATCTTACATTTCTTACAGCCTGCAACTCCAGGATGGATGTCGACAGCAATGCCAGTAAGTTCGTGGGAAAAACGTGGCCTCGACAAAGTATGGAGTACAATAGCGGAATTCAGACAAATCGTGGAAGGAAATAATTACTGGTTGATCAGACGCCAAAATCAGACAAAAGATTGGTTCCAATCGATGATTATTGACCAGTTAATTGATTCGTTTTATGGCAATCCGGAGCGTAAAGCACAAGTGCAACTTCTCGAACGTCAAATTTTAAATGGACAGTTGACAGTAACACAAGGTGTAGATCGTTTATTTGGCGATGAACAATCATAGCTACAATATGTTCATTTATATGAGCAAGTAGGTGCACAAATTCGTCACTAACTGCTATGATAGGAGATGTATGAGCGTCTAATATCGTCTAGGTTGACGCGAACTTGAAAGGGGCTAATCGCTATATGAATATGGATTACGATTTATTTATGCAAGAAATTTTAAAAACAGCTCGTGCGGAAATTGAGGCAGCTGGTTATGAACAGCTACGCACACCAGAAGCTGTTGAAGAGGCGTTTGCTCGTCCAGGTACAACATTAGTCATGGTAAACTCAGTATGCGGCTGTGCAGGGGGTATCGCACGTCCAGCAGCAGCACAATGCGTACATTATGATAAACGTCCAGACCATCTTGTAACGGTATTTGCTGGTCAAGATAAAGAAGCAACTGCAGCTGCACGTTATCACTTCGGTGAAGATCATTTACCATCTTCCCCATCATTTGTGTTATTAAAGGATGGACAAGTAGTAGCAGAAGTTGGACGCTATGAAATTGAGGGGCATGACCCAATGTCAGTAGTGACAAACCTACAAGCAAACTTCGAGGAATACTGCGACGAACTTTAATTTCAATCATTGAATTAAAAGTGAAGTTATTCTTTAGTAGAAAGCTCCGCGGGCTATAAAGCGTCTGCGGAGACTTCTTACTAACCACATTCTCCGTGGGTAGCTTTGGTATCTTTAGACGTAATTAAAGTGCATTTATAATTTTTGTAATATTGGCTAAATGAACGGCTGATAGTTTTCTTTGAAATGAGTAAAATAAATAGAATACTGAAGGATGGGAGGCAGTCGACTTGAAGAAATTTTCAATCGGCTATCGTACTTTAAAAACGGCATTTGGTGCAGCAATCGCTATTGCCATTGCCCAATATTTTGATTTAGCTTCTTATGCATCAGCTGGTATTCTAACAATATTATGTGTACAGCCAACGAAGAAAAAATCCATTCATGCAGCCTATACACGATTCGTCGCAAGTATGATCGGTATGCTTTATGCATTTTTGAGCTTTGAGCTATTTTCCTATCATCCGCTTACATTAGCAGGTATGCTTATCATTTTTATACCAACAATCGTGTCATTAAAAGTAGCGGATGGCTTTGTTTCTAGTGCGGTTATTATCATGCATATTTACGCTGCTAAAAGTTTTTCATTGGGACTTGTTTATAATGAATTCGCATTAATGGCAATTGGTTATGGGACGGGAATAGCTATAAATATGTATATGCCAGACATTCAAAAGGAATTAAATTACTATCGGGTTAAAATTGAAGAACTTTACAGTAAGATTTTTTTGGAAATTGCCAACTATTTAAGAGAAGGCGATACATTGTGGGATGGTCAGGAAATTATTGAAGCGATTAAAGCGTTGAATAGTGCGAAATCCCTAGCGTTTAAAGATGTTGAAAATCATTTTACGAGACGAAAAAATGACTATTACATGTATTTTGATATGCGTGAACAGCAGTTAGAAATTATTGATAGGGTACTACCGAAAATAACGGCACTTCCTGTTATAGTACAAGAGGCGATTATCGTTGCAGATTTTTTGCAAGACCTCGGTGAGCACGTTCATTCAGGAAATACGGCTAGTCATTTTAGAGAAAAGCTAGAGCAAGTAAAGCGAGATTTCGCCCAATTACCTTTACCGAAAAACCATGAACAATTTCTAGCACAAGCGGCACTTTATCAATTTATAGAGGAAATGGATCGCTATTTAGAAATTAAGCAGTCTTTTAAGGGTTTAAAGGTAAAGAAAGAGCGTCCGCAGTAATGCAGACGCCTCGCCTTTCTTTAGATTATCATTGATAAACCAAATGCTAGAGATGAGATTAACATAATCACAATCATAGTATAAACAACGATTTTTTGAAATTTTTTATTACTCATATGCTCGTTCGCTCCTTCTTTTCTTATAAATAGTTTAGCAAATCTGAAAAATTTCTCAAGTAGTAGAGTTTTGACAAAAAAGTCTGTAAAATAGATCATGTACCATAACAGAAGGAGATGTCACCATGGAGAAAGTAGATCATATTGGGATTGCAGTCCGCGATCTTGATGAACGCATTACATATTATACAGAAACTTTAGGTTTAAAGTTACTGAAAGTGGAAGAAGTAGAATCTCAACAGGTTCGTGTTGCATTCATTGATGCGGGTAACGTAAAAATTGAGTTATTAGAACCGATGAGTGAAAAAAGTACTATTCACGGATATATCGAAAAACGTGGAGAAGGTATTCACCATGTAGCTTTCGGTGTGACAGGAATTCGTGAGCGTATGGCAGAGCTTCGCGACAAAGGCGTACGTCTTTTATCTGAAGAACCAGGACCAGGTGCTGGTGGTGCTGAGGTTGCTTTCATGCATCCGAAATCATCTTTCGGTGTGTTATATGAATTATGTGATAAAAGTGGAAAAGGGGATAAGTGATCAGTATGGATATGTTCGACAAAATTAATGACTTGTATGACCGTAAGACGGTAATTGAACTTGGTGGTGGCTATGAGCGTATCGACAAGCAACATGAAAAAGGGAAATTAACAGCTCGTGAGCGTATTGAATTATTACTTGACGAAGATACATTTTTTGAGATCAACCCATTCATAACACACCGTACAGTAGACTTCGGTATGGACAAAATGGAAGGTCCTGGTGATGGTGTAGTAACTGGTTTCGGTAAAATCAACGGTCGTTCAGTATACTTATTCTCTCAAGATTTCACAGTATTTGGTGGAGCGCTTGGTGAAATGCATGCTAAGAAAATGGCAACAGTGATGGACCTAGCTGCGAAAAATGGTACACCATTCATCGGTATTAATGATTCAGGTGGTGCTCGTATTCAAGAAGGTGTACTTTCACTTGATGGTTATGGTCATATTTTCTATCGTAATGCAATCTACTCTGGGGTAATTCCTCAAATCTCAGTTATCATGGGACCATGTGCTGGTGGAGCGGTATATTCTCCAGCAATTACAGACTTCATTCTAATGGTTGATAAAACATCTCAAATGTTCATTACAGGACCTAAAGTTATCGAAACGGTAACAGGTGAAAAAATCTCTGCTGAAGATTTAGGTGGTTCTAAAGTAAACAACGCAGTTAGTGGTAACGCACACTTCCGCGCACCATCTGAAGAAGAAGCTATTAATCAAATTAAAAAGCTATTAAGCTACTTACCACAAAATAATAAAGAAAAAGCTCCGCGTCAAGCACGTCCAGAGGGCGATGATTATCGTCCAGAAATCGTGGATACGGTGCCAATCGAAACAACACGTCCTTATGATGTACGTAAAGTAGTGGAGCAAGTAGTGGACGAAGGTTCATTCATGGAAGTTCACTCAGAATTTGCTAAAAACGTAGTTGTTGGTTTTGCACGTATTGCTGGTGAATCTGTTGGTCTAGTATGTAACCAACCTAAAGTACTAGCTGGCGGGTTAGATATTGATTCTTCGGACAAGGCTGCTCGTTTCATCCGTACTTGTGATGCTTACAATATACCAATTATCACTTTTGAAGACGTTTCTGGCTTCTTCCCTGGGGTTAAACAAGAGCATGGCGGTATCATCCGTCACGGAGCGAAAATCCTTTATGCATACTCGGAAGCAACTGTACCAAAAATTACAGTCATTCTGCGTAAAGCATATGGTGGTGCATACGTTGCCCTTAACTCTAAATCAATTGGAGCTGACCTTGTATTTGCTTGGCCTAACGCAGAGATTGCGGTTATGGGAGCGGCAGGTGCAGCGAACATCATTTTCGCGCGTGAAATTGCAAAATCAGAAGATCCAGAAGCAACACGTGCTGCGAAAATTGAAGAATATAAAGAAAAGTTTGCAAATCCATACGTTGCGGCATCTCGCGGTATGGTAGACGATGTTATCGATCCACGTGATACACGTATTAAACTAATTCAAGGGCTAGATATGTTATCAAACAAACACGAAACACGTCCAGAGAAAAAACACGGAAACATTCCTCTATAAGAATTGTACAAGCCTAGTAGTCATTCGATTACTAGGCTTTCTTTTAGACTGAACTAATTTTAGATGATAAAAGAAATGACAGATAATTGAAACATATTTTTATTTCATCCGTACAAATAGTAAGAGGAGTTGAGGTAAATGGAATGGAAACAATTACAAAAAGAGCAAGAAATGATTCATGCACAATTAAGAACTATTAGTAGGTTAAGAGAACAAAGGCTTTTAATTGAAAAGCAAATCGAGCATGCGCAACAGGAAATTTACAAACATTCCAAAGCACACAATCAAATTCGTATGAAGCTCGATAAGTTAGAAGGCTTTTCTTTTATGAATATGATCCGTACGTGGACAGGGCAACAAGATGAGCTACGTGCAGAAGAAATAGACAGGGCAGCCGTGCTTGAATTAAAAATAAAGGAAGCAAAGAAGATGGATGTTGATTTGACGTATGATTTGGAGCAAATAAACACTAAACTTTCTCAAATACATGAACAAGAGTTGCAAGAAGCATTAAAACAACTCAATGTTAAAAAGAAAGGCTATTTACAAATACATAATCCTGATCAGGCAAATCAGCTAGATCAATTAGCTAATGAAGAAATGCTAACGAAACAACTTATTACAGAAATTAAGGAAGCTGAAGAAGCGGGAGAAACGGCGCTAACAAAGCTTGGACAAGCAGCAGCTTCGTTACATTCAGCTAATAGCTATTCAACGTGGGATACGTTCTTTGGTGGAGGGGTCATTGCTACACATTTAAAGCATGATGCACTTGATAAGTCCGAAAATTATCTTCATAATGCTCAAATTGCTTTGCAACGCTTTCATAACGAACTACTGGATGTACAAGATATGTCAACGAAATCATTACCAGTTGAAACAGATGGCTTTGTAAAATTTGCGGACTATTTCTTTGATGACATTTTTTCAGCTTGGTCTGTCCATTCCAAAATATCAACAGCGAGAGAGCAAGTATCTCGTGTTCAGGATGATGTACATAATACAATTTGGCATCTACAGGATAAACATAACAACGCAGATGATTATTTGCAGTCTCTACAAAAAGAGAAAGAAGCTATTTTTCAAACATCAATATAAAGTAACCTGTGAAAAGAATCTTCTTCTTTCACAGGTTTTTTTTGTTTCGCAATAAGAAAAGAGCAGCTCCTCGACACTAGCTCACAGAAAAAAGAGCAGCCTGAAACGGAAATCATTAATCAACCCTCATTTAAAGAAATACAACATTCACAAAGTTTTCTTTGAGCATTTTGTTTATCGTTATTCAAGCGAATTATTTCAACTCTGCAGATGTTGTGCTAAAATAATACATATACTATAACGTGGAAAAACACGTAAACTAAGGGAGTCTTACAACATGACAAGTCGTTTAGTAGAAGAGTTTTTTGAGCTCGTACAAATCGATTCAGAAACAAAACATGAACAAGTGATTGCGCCGATTTTAATCGACAAATTAACAGCACTTGGCTTTACAGTAGAACAAGATGATGCACATACTCGTAACGGGCATGGTGCAGGGAATATACTTGCTACATTAAAAGGTTCGTTAGATGTTGAACCAATTTATTTTACTTCTCATATGGATACAGTTGTTCCAGGTAAAGGTATTAAACCGTCTCTTCGTGAAGATGGCTATATCGTTTCTGATGGTACTACAATTTTAGGTGCTGATGACAAGGCTGGTCTTGCCACATTATTTGAGATGGCTAAACGCTTAAAAGAGCAAAATATTGAGCATGGAGATATTGAGTTTATTATTACAGCAGGTGAGGAAAGTGGACTTGTTGGAGCTAAAGAGTTAGATCCATCTAAAATTAAAGCAAAGTATGGCTTTGCAGTAGACAGTGATGGCAAAGTAGGCGGTATTGTAACAGCGGCGCCTTTCCAAGCTAAAATTTTCGCTAAAATAATTGGGAAAACAGCACATGCTGGTGTTGCTCCAGAAAAAGGTGTATCAGCGATTACAGTTGCTTCCAAATGTATTGCGCAAATGAAACTTGGTCGTTTGGATGAAGAAACTACAGCAAATATCGGTCGCTTTGAGGGTGGTCAGGCAACAAATATTGTATGTGATGAAGTAACAATACTAGCAGAAGCACGTTCTATCGACAAAACAAAACTAGATGCGCAAACTAAGCATATGCAAGAGACGTTTGAACAAGTTTCTGCTTCATTAGGGGCAAGAGCTGAAGTAGAAGTGAAGCTAATGTACCCTGGATTCCGTGTAACAGAAAAAGATAAAGTTGTTCAAGTGGCAATGGCAGCTGTAAACAACATTGAACGCACACCAAAGCTTGGTATTTCTGGCGGAGGTTCTGATGCGAATGTTATTGCTGGCTTTGGCATTCCTACAGTTAATCTTTCTGTTGGGTATGAGGATATTCATACAACAAATGAAAAAATTCCTGTAGAAGAATTGGAAAAATTAGCAGATTTACTTGTCGAAATCGTCAAAGAGTCTGCAAAAAAATAATAACAGAATCGGAGGATGTGATCGCATGGAAAGTGTGAAGGCAGTAGTTTTTGCTTGTGGTACAGAGGAATATGCAGTGCCTGTTGAACAAGCGATTTCGATTGAAAAGTTAGAGCACGTAACACCGATTCCTCATTTACCTAATTATCTTATGGGCTTCACAAGAATTCGTGGCGAGCTTATACCTGTACTTGATTTTGAGCGTATTCTTTATAATCGTTCTTCAAATGCTGCAACAGCAAGGATTATTGTATTGAATACGGATGTTGTGAATTACGGATTACTTGTCACCGAAGCTCGTGAAATTCTTGATTTTGATGAGTCCGTATTAAAGCAGATGGGGCTTGTCAATTATTCAAAAACACGCTACTTTACAGCTGTGGCAAATCTTGAAAATCGTATGATCACATATGTAGATCCGAAAATACTTGTGAATTCATTAGAGGGTATTCGTGAAATTATTAATTATTTGCACAAAATGCTTGAAAATGAAAAAGAAAACGTAGAGGCTTGAGTACTCTACGTTTTTTGCTGCTATAGTAAAAATAACCTGTGTTGTTATTGTTTTTTTTCGATAATTGTCTAGAGAATTATGCATTTTACCTACAGACATATTCGTTTTAACGTCGTACTATGTAAAGTAAGAAAACTACTGTAAAAGGCAAACTTCACCGAAAGGGAAGGACGCAAAGCCATGAGTCTAAACACTATATTTTATAGTGCATGATTGTCAGGTTGCCAGGTTCTGTTCTATGAGCCTCGGCACATAGAATGGAGATGTAATATATGGTAAGTCGTTCATTATCAAAAGCAATCATTGCTTTTATAGTAACAATTGTAAGTACGCTCGGATTAACAGCAGGAAAGGTAGAGGCAATGGCCATGCAAGATAAGGCTACTTGGTTATGGGATACGATAAAAATTGTTGAAGATGAATCAGGCGTACTCTCATTTTTAGAAAGCAAAGATGTAAATAAAGTATATTTGCAGATTAATACTGATATAGCAATTGACTATTATAAAAGCTTTATTGAAAAAGCAACAGCACAAGGTATTAAAGTATATGCGTTAGATGGTGCTGCAAGCTGGGTTTCAGAGGATGGCTATAAAATGCAGGATCAAATGTTTGATTGGTTATATACATATAATGGGAATGTAGGGGCAACAGAACAATTTTCTGGAGTCCATCTTGATGTAGAGCCCTACTTAAATAGTGGTTGGAGCTTGAATCAAGAAAATACAATTGAGTCCTATCAAACGCTTCTTACTAAAGCGAAAGAGGGGACTGAGCAATTACAAATACCTTTGGAAGTCGATATGCCATTTTGGTTTGATGAGATTGCCTATAGCAACCAGTATGGCAATGGTATTTTAGCTGAATGGGTTATCGATCAAGTTGATAGTGTCTCGATTATGGCCTATCGAGATACAGCTAAAGACATTATCAAAATAGTGGAAAATGAAATAGAGTATGCACAAAAAGTAAACAAATCAGTTGTTATTGGCGTAGAAACAGGTGCCTCTGATGAAGGGAAAAATATTACCTTTTATGATAATGGAGAAGCCTATATGAATAAACAACTAGCACGTGTTCATCAGCATTATGCCAATAAAACAAGCTATAGTGGTTTGGCTATTCACCATGTTGATAGTTGGATGAATATGCAGCGGTAAAAAATCCTCTCTCTACTCTGTATAATTAAAGACGAGTGAATGTATTATAAATCAGTAATATTATTAGGTTATCTTTAATGTCATACATTATATTAAATAATAGGTACATCACTTATATAGTGGTGTGCTTTTTTGTTTATTAGACTTTTTAATGATACTATCGACCACCTCAATAATCATTATAATGAAATGAAAATATTTGTAGCTTTTAAAAAAAAATGACTCATCACCATAACGTGTGGTTGATTTCCGTTCCAAACTGGGCGCTTTTGTCGCTGCCGCTTCGCTTTCGCGCAGATAAAACATTTGTCGCTGCCGCTTCGCTTTCGCGCAGAGCAAAGCTTTCTGGGGGTGTCCGATGAACCGCTTCACTCGCGTTGCTTGCTCCAGGGTCTCATCTGTGATCCCCAAGGAGTCGCCAGCCGGAACGAAGATCAACAATATACAGGGCATATATTTAAAAAATGTCTTCCACAACTTTTGTTGATGATCAAAAAATGGATCGTTTATAATCAAGATTGATAATTTGCAATAAAGTTTGATAAAAATCACCTCTAGAGTTGTTTTCTAAGAAGTGATTTTTTATTGGATATTTATGTTAAAATGAAGAAATGTACTTAAACAAACGGTGTAGGTTACTTTAAGATGGATTGATAATTTTTTTCTAATTGGGAAAATTAATTAGAAAAGAGGTGAATTTATCTTGAAAGAACTGTATGTACTGATTTTAGTCATATCATTAGTGGCTTTGAGTTCTTTTGAAGCTTATGCACAACCTAAAGAATGCTCAGAGTTAAATGGGCTTCAAGAAACACTGTTAAATGATAAAAAAGTAGTGTTAGAAGCCTTAAAAACATTAAATCCCAAAACTTCCGTGGTCGGAGATTATCCTAATGTATATTCAGAACGGAATGGATTCACAGCAGTACCTTTTCCAATGACGGTTGGTAAGAAAGAAGAGGTTCTTGGAAAATTGATTGCTCGTGAAGGAATCGTTTCAGATGGTGAAATTACGTTAAAAGAAGCGATTGACATTGGATTCCAGAGAGCGAAAGAATGGAATGTAAAAGCAACACTTACAAGTATAAACAGTGTGGATGAAACGATGGGAGGCTCGAGGGGAGGAACAGGTAAACGCTTAAATTGGTTTATGATTTTTGTGGTTCCGGGTACAGATGATTTTGTACTAATTGGTATCTCAGAAAAGAAAATTACCGTGTTTAGACCGAGTAAGCAAACTCAGGATCCAACAATACCCTACGATGAGATTAAGTTGGATAGCTCTGATGTTCTTCAAATAGCAAAAGATAAATACGGACTAAAACCAGGAAAAGATTGGGCAACAGGATATCATTTTACACTTGATAGTATTGATGGTATGCCTATTCTAACAGTGATTGGAAATGATCGAGATAACCGTTTTACTCGAATTTCATTCAATGCCCAAAATGGAGATGTGGTTAGTGCCATTCATAAATTACCATACGGTGGAGGATTAATATCCAAACGTATCGGCATCGATAATATAACAAAAAAAGGGATGGCGATTACAGGGGTTGTCGCAGGAAATAACAATTTAGTGGTATGGGGAGACAAAAAGCCAACACAATTTAGTACAACCAAGCAACCTTTTATTGAATGGAGCCGTAACAATGGAGAAACATGGACAGAACTCCATGCTAATAATTATGTAACACACGCGTGGTTTGATATGAATGATCAATTATATGTAGCTACGGAAAAAGAATTATGGGTAGGTAATACATCAAAAAGTAAAGGAACCAAAATTCTTTCATTAGACCACACAATTGAGAACGTCGATTATTCAATCAACAACCATATTGCTGTGCTATCAAATGGAAAGGTTTACTATACGACCAATCAAGGGGAGAGTTGGGAAAAAGCAATTGTTCCTAAACCATTTTATGTGGTTCAAATATCGGATAATGGTGACTTAATAGGACTCACAGAAGAAAGGAAAATTCTTCGAAAGACAAATGATGAGTGGAACGAAATAACAATGCCGAATAGTAATGATGAACCTCTAGATATGAAAGTGATTAATAATAGGCTATTTATTACCACACAAAGTGGAATTTGGATCCGAGATCTTCAAGAGGGACCATGGAGAAAAATTAAAGTTGATGAAGAGGTAGTTAAACTTATTAAAAAAGGAGAGAAACTATTCGGATATACACATAGAGGTGAAGCTATTTATTCCATCAACACAAAAGATGAAAGAAGACCTGAAAAGGTGTTTGATACGGTTGATTTCATCGTTTCGGATGTGGATATCATGGGAGATACGTTATGGATTGCAACTATACCAAATTATTCGTGGGAAGAAATGACGATTCCTCAGAGATGATAAAAATTTGAAGTGTATATCCATGAGAAAGATATATTGTGGAACTTTAAACTAACAGGTGCTTTACTTCAATAAGGAGTAGAGCCTTTTTCTACTTAAACGAAAGGTACCGGCTTTTGCAAAATGCTTAAACTAAGCACTTGAAAAGTATATTATGTGGTAGAAAATCAGATTACCGTTTCGCATGCTAGGGATAAAATTATTGAAAAAATGAAAGAAATAGCATCAGAATTAGATGCAAAGGTACAAGGTGATGATGGAGAATTGTATTAAACAATTACAACAAGGCGATTACAAGTTAATGGACTCTATCATCCATTAATAATATGTGAAAAAATAGTGATTAAACAACAAAGGATTGCTTCTATAGCAATCCTTTGTTGTTTAATCGGGCGCTTCCGATGGGGAACCCTTTAGCGTATATTCATAATTTCCTTTTCAAAAATGACTGGATAAACTCAATATCTTCTTTTGTTATGTCTTCAATCTCATCAATCGACTGAATTATTTTCAAGACTTGCTTATCTCGAGATTCTTTAGGTTTATTACTAAAATAATTAGTAAGTGCAGATGTGAATATACCGATAATCCCAATCCCTACCATTAGTAATACTGCAGCCATTAAACGACCTAATCCGGTAACAGGCGCAATATCTCCATATCCAACTGTAGTTATTGTAATCAAACCCCACCACAACGCTTCAGTGTAAGTTTCAATCGCTGGTTCAACTATAGCAATCGGTATTGGTATGACAAATAACATTGCGACACCAAACTTGAAAGCTTTGTCTAATCCATTCGTTTTTAACACCGCATAAAAAGGTTTTAAATAACGAGAACTGATACCAAGCAATTGAAGAACTTTAAATATACGGACGAGTCTAGCTGCTCTTAAAAGGGAATCGAAAGGAATTATAGCTACTAACTCTAAGGGATGTTTCTTTACATAGTCCCACTTGTGTTCTGCTCGTGCAAAACGAACAATGTAATCCACTACGAATATGAGCCAAATAGTTTGTTGAAACATCACCAATCGTTTATCAACCATGAGAGCAAGGGTTACTGAGATAAGGATTAAAACAATCATAAAAATTTCATATGTAATTACAAGCTTTTTCACTAAATCGACCGCCTATATCAAATAGTTTAATAGTCATATATATTCATATTATACTTCTAAATTTATATCCCTGCCAATTTCCATCTTTAAGACTTAGAATGTAAGCCCGAATTCAAAAAAATATGCGCACCTCACGGTACGCACGACAAATGGCC
>NZ_JARVRU010000141.1:0-27711 GCF_030209535.1 Lysinibacillus sp. fls2-241-R2A-57 | reverse complement strand
AATGGCGAATCAGGGTGAAAGAAATCCTGGTGTTTCATTGGAACATAAATCATTCAACTACTGTATAATTTTGGTTAATCAACACGTGTGACATTCTTATTTAGAATTATACAGTATGTGTAAAAAATAACACAAATACCATTGTAATACTTATACAACTCTTGCCCTCGTTTGTTTAAGGGTATTTTATCCACAATCCTTCGCATCTTTTTTATAAAAAGCGTGACTTTATTTCAGTCAATACTAGATTGCAAAAGGTTACTCTTCTTCGGATTCCAGAAAAATGAAACCATCGTCAATAAGATCCTGTAAATACTCATCAAAGCTGTTTGCAATCACTTCATATTGATTAAGGGCGTGCAAAAAGCGAATAATTAGACCGCATACACCTTCTTCAGATGTAAATCTGATATTTAGAAAATGAGAGTTATTTTGATAAACGCCATTATGGAGATAATTTCCACAATGGCGTTTTCCCATAAGTCTAACTGAGTAAGTTGGATTACGCAAAGTACCAAATCGTCATAGCAATACTTGTATTCGCTCGTAAATTTGAATAATTGGTTACGAAGGGCATTGAACCTGCCCATCTTAACTTAATATATTCCTAAAATGCAAACCTTTGTAAAATACAATTCCACCCAATTAAAAAAAGTGGCATGACAAGATTCACGTCATGCCACTTTTCATTTGCCCTTCTGAATCAAATATATCTTCACTCCTTAATAAAATGTCACTGAAAACTAAGGGAGATCAAAAAAACAAGGTCTAAATCAGGACGCAAACCACAAATTCTCAAATGAAAGTATAATGGGATTTTGCCTTTTAATAACACAAAAATCCCCGAATAGGTCCACTATTCGGGGTTCCGTTCATAGTAAGGTTCACCAATAGGTACAAATCACGTGATTTTTATACATACAAACTGGCGTATAGGAGTATTCAGCATACTATCATTTAATAATCTATACTCGATTTAGTTCCACAAAATTTTCTTTAGAATAGATCATTTCACCATCGATCATAGTTTTTTCTACTTTTAAATCTTTAATTTGGTCTGGGCTGACATTTAAAATGCTGTCATTAAGAACTACTAAATCGGCTAACTTACCAACCTCGATGCTCCCTTTTATATCTTCTTCAAAACTCGCATAAGCACCATTCCATGTATATAGTTTTATAGCCTCCATAACACTTATGCATTGACTGGAACCAATATCCATACCCGACTGGCTTTTTCTATTAACAGCAACATGAATTCCTAATAAAGGGTTAATATCAGTAACTGGCGCATCTGATCCACCTGCTGCTATGATCCCCTGATCAATATAATCACGGGCAGCGTACATATGTTGAACGCGATCACCGTAATGCCTTACATAAATCTCTCCGAATTCATACGGAAATGGAGGATTTGGAATCGGTATAATTCCAAGTTTTTTCATTCTTTCTTGTAAATCTGGCGATGAGATTCCCGCATGCTCAATTCGATGGCGATGGTTTGTTCTTGGTGATTCCTCAATCGCCTTTTCCACACAATTTAAATACATTTCAATGGCTTTATCACCTTGTGCATGTACAGTGAGTTGATATCCTTTTTTATGTGCTTCTCCTAAAACTTCGTAAATTTCTTCCTCACTTTGATATAGAATGCCATAATTGTTTGGGTCACTGTCGTATGGCTTACGGGTCGCAATGGTAGGCCCAGTGCTACTTCCATCTGTAAACATTTTTGCCGGTCCTACTTTAAATCTTTCATCTCCTGTACCAGTTACTACACCAGATTCCATCATTTTATGGACAAATTCTTGGGAGTTATTTATCTGACATATCATTGCGTATACTCTGACGCGAATATCCCTGCTTTTCACAGCCTGTTGCAGTATGCGGAAACTATCAGGTCCTTGTCCTCCAGCATCATGGACACTTGTTAAGCCCGAAGCAATGAAATGATCTGATGCAATTTTTACAGCCTGTCTTTGTTCATCTTCTGTATGTCTTGCAACATCGCTCATTTCCATATTTGCTGCTTCAATTAATTTTCCTGTCAATTTCCCTTCAAGATCTCTTTCAATAACTCCCCCGTCAGGATCTGGTGTATTTTCGTTTATTTGCGCTAGTTCAAGTGCTTTACTATTTAAAACACTGATATGATTACAAGTACGCGATATCATAATTGGATGTTCTACTGAAATTGCATTCAGTTCATCGATTGTTGGATACCTCATTTCCTTTACAGCGGTTTCATTGAATCCAAAAGCCCGTATCCATTCACCCTTAGGCGTCTCTAAGGATTTCTTTTTCAAATCATCTAATAAAACCTCAATGGAATCGATATGCTCAGCTTTACAATTTATCGCCAACTGATTCAATCCATAATACGTTAAGTGAATATGAGAATCTATAAATCCAGGAAGAAGTGTTTTTCCTTGCAAATCGATGACACTCGTTTTTTCTCCTATAAAACTATTAACCTCACTATTTAAACCTACAAAGATAATGCGATTATCTTTAACAGCTAAAGCCTCTGCTACTGTATTCTTTTGATCTACTGTGATTACTTCTCCATTAATAAATACAACTTCAGCTTCCACTTTTGTTACTCCCATAGTACACCTCCAATATTTATTTCAAATCAATTTCTTGGTTTAATATAAAATTCTTTTTTACAAGGACAGGACAATCCCATTCACAGACTAGATCTTTAGCTAAAGAAGCTACCCATCCCTTCGTAAGATGATATTTTTTTTCGTCAACGGTAATGAACACTTCTCCATCTGTTACATAGAAAACCTCTTGTTCTTCTAGGTGCCACATTCCTTTATCCGTTTCACCTACCCATGGTTCCCACGTATCAACACTTAGTTGTTTAGCTTCTTCCTCTGTTACTTCTTTCGCAAAAAACATTTTTAACATCCCTCTTTCGTTTGATAGATTAGCAGAGTTCTATAAACTTAGCTTATTCGTATTCATTTCATTTAAATATTTGAATTCTTTATTCGCACTCATTCCATTTAAATATTTAAATTCTTTTCTTATAAAATAAAGGGCGATGAGTACACCAGGTATTTCTGCAACAGGGGCTGAGTACCAAACACCTTCAACACCCCAGAATTTCGGAAGTATAAACATTAACGGGATCATAAACACTAGCATTTTACTTGCTACAATAAATGTTGCCGTCCAGTTTCGCTCCTGTGCTTCGTAATAGCCAGAAATAAGCGTATTAATCGCATTTAATGTAAACAATAAATTAAAGACGATAGTTGTCCAAACACCTAGTTGATGTAATTCTGGATCTCCGCCGGCGAAAAACGCCACTATTGGATCCGCAAAAATGATAAGCATAGTAGTAGAAATTACAAAGAATATTGTCGTAAAAATGAGTCCGAACTTGATGGCCTCTTTAACACGATCAAAATTACCAGCACCGTAATTATAACTAATGATTGGTTGAAGTCCTGTCATTCCACCGAGCGCTGCTAAGGAAAGCAGGTTTGTAATATAGCCGTTTTGAATAGTGAAAGCGGCTACGTGCAACCCACCACCGTATTCTTGAAGTAAATTATTCGTGAATATTATGGCAAAAAACATCATAACTAGACCCGAGAAAGAGGCAAATCCCGTCCAAGCCACTTCACCGATTTTTTTGAGTTGAATCTTAATATCTTTCATTTTTGGCTTCAGTTTTGTTTTACCAAACCAAAAATATAATATTAGTAGGGTGGGAATTGATTGAGCAATTGTGTTGCCCCATGATGACCCCATCATTCCCATGTCAAGTTTCGTAACCATTACCCATTCTACAACTACGGCAACAACAGCAGCCACTAACCAACTGTACATGGATAATATAGGTTTTTCATCGATAGTAGTTAAAATACTAAGTACAACAGCTAATATCGTTAATGGCAGTGAAATCCATAATAGGCGGCTGTATTCTATCGCATAAGGAAGAGACTCACTGCTCGCACCAAATAATAGCATCAATTCTTTTTCAAAGATCAATCCTAATACAGCTATCAAAGTAGAGACGAATAGTGTGAACCATAGGGTTTGACCCAATATTGATCTACCTTCTTCTACCTTCCCTTTACCTAGCCGGAGAGCAATAACTGCTCCTGCTCCTACTCCAAAAAGAATCCCTACCATACGAGTAATAACCGTTACTGTGAAACCAATTCCGATCCCTTCAATTTCTAAAACCGAAAAATAGCCGACGAAATGACCATCAATAAGGGCAAAAACCCCCAGAATCAAGTTAGCCATGATTCCCGCTAAAGCAAACCGAAAATACAGTGAAGGAATACTTTTTGTTCCTAGTATTGAATCCTTCTCCAAGTTATTTAATACTTCTCCTTGATCTTTCTTTAGAGAAGGGCGATTTTCTTTATCCCCCATAGGCATATCCCCCTATATATTCAATTTTAGTAGCAAGTTAACTTTAATTTTCATACCAACCTACATGCTTAGCTTTCTGATGAATATTAATCTGCTTCAATTCCATAAAGTGTTCTAGTCCAGCAACACCCAATGATCTGCCAATTCCACTTTGCTTATACCCTCCCCAAGGGCTATCAATATAAGCTAAGTGATAACTATTTATCCAAGTAATTCCTGCCCGCAATTTACTAACCACACGTCTTGCGCGATCCATATCTTCCGTAAATACAGCAGCCGCTAATCCATAAATGGAGTCATTCGCTTTTTGGACTGCCTCTTCCTCATCTTTAAATTTCTCTACAACAAGAACTGGACCAAAAATTTCCTCCTTAACAATACGCATGTTCGAATTTACATCTGCAAAGATCGTTGGAGCGACAAAAAATCCTTTATCAAGCCCATTTTCCGTTATGCGATTACCACCGCATACTAATCTTGCGCCTTCTTCAATTCCAACTTTAATGTATTGTAAAACCTCATTCATATGGGACTCACTTGTAAGTGCCCCCATTTCAATAACCTCACTTTCCCCATTGCCAACTACAATTTTGTTTGCACGTTCTACCAATCTCTCTACAAACCTATCATAAATAGTCTCATGTACTAGTAAACGTGAAGCGGCTGTACAAACTTGACCCGCATTATGGAAAATGCCGAACATTGCATTTTCGACTGCCGGTTCAAAATCCACATCATCAAATACTATCAGTGGTGATTTCCCCCCCAGCTCAAGCGTGACATTTTTCATATTGCCAGCAGCAGCTCGCAATATGCTTTGTCCCGCTGTTGTTCCGCCGGTAAGGGTTACCTGGTCAACTTCAAAACTCTCAGCAAGCTCGTTCCCCATTTTGGATCCAGGTCCTAAAATCAAATTGGCCACACCTGCTGGAAGACCGACCTCTTCGAAAATTTCAAATAATTTGTATGCGCTTACAGGAGTGACTTCAGCAGGCTTAAGTACAACTGTATTTCCTGCGGCAAGGGCCGGAGCAATAGACTGAGCAGCTATCATAAGTGGAAAATTCCATGGGACAATTAAACCACAAACACCTATCGGTTCCTGAGTAATAATCGTTTCCGAAGAATCCTCGCGGTTATAGGATTTCTCTTTAATAAGTTTGATCTGGTCTCCATAATAGCGGAAGATTTGAATAGTAGCGGGAATATCCACATTTGTCGTTGCACGGATAACCTTACCGTTATTTTCCGTTTCCAAGAGTGCTATTTCTGCCGCCTTTTCTTCAAGACAATCTGCTATCTTAAAAAGATAATTCGCTCTTTCATCTGCTGATAAATTTGACCAGATGCCACTATCAAACGCTACACGAGCTGCCTTGATTGCCAATTTTGTATCTTCTACTGTTCCACTAGCAGCCGAAGCCATTACCTCTCCAGTTGCTGGATTTAAAATGTCTTTTCTTCCACTTGATAACGATTCTCTCCATTTCCCATCAATAAACATATCAATTTTCAATTGTATCTCTCCCTTATCTAATTTTATCTAGCACTTTGAATCCGATATGTGCGAGGTTTACCAACATCGTTTTTTGATTATAAAATGGGATTGTTTTTAAACGTTCCTTTTCAAAACGATATCCTCCTGCATCTCCCGTAACAATCCATTGAGCCAATAACTTACCGAACAAAGTGCTAAGCGATGCTCCATGTCCAGAATAACCTGTTGCAAAATAGGCACCTTCTTTAGATCTACCTACAACTGGAAAAGTGTCCATAGTTACTCCAATAAATCCACCCCATTTGTAATCGATCTTGCTTCCAGCCAATTTTGGCATAGTTGTAACCATAGCATTATAAACACTCTGGTAGACGCTATCCCCTAAGTTTGGTCGGATATCCCCCCCTCCAAAAATCATTCGATTATCAGGTGTACGACGGAAATAGTATAAAAAATTGCTTGTATCGAAAACCATACGATCTTTAGGAATAACGGCATTTAACAGTGCTTCCGGAAGCTGTTCTGTAGCAATAATACGTGCTGAGATAGGGAGTACACCTTTGTTTAACTCATTTATGATTTTCCCGGAGTAGCCATCTGTAGCCACAATAATATCCCTCGCAGTAACAACCCCATTTGCTGTTACAACTTTCACACTTGATTGGCCATATTCAATTGATAGCGCTTTTGAAAACTCAAAGATTTTCGCACCAACTGATTTAGCGGCTTCTGCCAAACCAATTGCATAGTTCAACGGATGGAATGAGTAGCTTGAATTGTCAACTAAGCAACCATGATAAATTGGAGAATCAATCTCTTCATGTAACTGACTTTTATCAAGTACACTTGATTCATATCCGAAATTTTTATTTAAGTATTCGCTTTCAGCTTTCAATCCTTCAAAATGTTTCGCCTTGAAAGCTGTTACAATATGACCTGTCCTTCTAAAATCACAGTTAATTTGATGCTCTTCTATAATTTCTTTTACTAGCTCAACACTAAGCAATGAAAGATTATTTAGTTGTTCCGCCTCGACAGACCCATATTTTTTAGAAAGCTCCTGCATTGTTGGTTTATAGCCTGGTAAGACCATTCCACCGTTACGACCGCTAGCACCATATCCAATCGATTCTTGTTCAAGCACAATAACGCTTCGCCCTAATTTTTGTAAATGATACGCAGAAGAAAGACCTGTAAATCCTGCGCCAATAATAACGACATCTGCCTCTTGATTTCCTTCAAGAGCATTCTCTTTTTTATAGCTGTTTTCAGTCGCTTTCCACAATGAAAGCGTATCCATTTTATCCATTTTATCCATATATTAATTCTCCTTTGTTGACTGATATGTTAAAATTACCCTAATAATATTCTGATTATTTAAACTTATTAGAGCTATCATAATATTTGGAGCTGACTCAAGGTCAATAGTCTTTTGTTCACTTTTTAGACAAATTTCAAAAAAAAAGTGGAGTAACTCCACTTTTTTACTGGGGGGAAATCTATGAAAATCGGTACATTTGCAAAGATTTTCGATGTTTCAATCGATACTGTTCGTTATTACATAGAACTTGGTTTGTTACTTCCAGACAAAAAAAACACTCAGTATCAAATGAATCAATCGAGCCACGATGATATGACTTTTATTGCTAAGCTAAAAAAGCTCCATTTTTCACTGCTAGAAATACAACAAATTCTATCGTATCAGCGTGTTACAAATTTCATGGACCATGAAGATCTCGTCTACTACAATACCTTGCTAATCGATAAAAAGGACCAGTTAATCCAGAAAAAAGAAGAGTTATCAAAGGCAATCCAATTAATTGATAAATCGATTCACACCAAAAATTCTGCGTCCGAAAAGGAATATTTAAAAGGTGTCCCGCTATCCTTTGTAAATATTCTCTATTGTCCAAAGTGCCACATCCCACTTGAAATGAAAGCTGTGTCGATTATTAATAATTCCATTCAAAATGGTTATTTAACTTGTACTTGTGATTACGAAGCAGTTATTGAAGAAGGTATTATCATAACCGCTAACTTGTATGAGATTTCTCCATACCCGTCCTATTTTTACGACATACAAACAATTAAAGAGATGAATCACGGGATGATAAATTTGTTTGAAAAAAGTAACTTTTGGTTTCAAAAAACACTGCAAAATATAGATTTGAAAAACAAATTAATTGTGGAAACCAACATCGATGCTTTTGTGACACTACCCAAATATAGTGATAATTTTGACTTGAGTGCATCCTATGTATTCAGTGGCTACTCACTTGAGATGCTCAAGAAGGTTAGAAAAAGGATTGAAGGTATCAATCCTTTACTTAACGTACTTTATATTTTGAATTCCGATTTAAACCTGCCATTAAAACCACTTAGTATCGATGTTTTTGTGGACAGTTTTACAACAAATGATTTTTCATTACTCAATCCACAGTTTCCTATACCTATTCTAAAAGACCGTTTCCACAGCGATTCAATCATCGTTGGGGGTTACTCTTATTACGAAAGTTCGTCCAAATCATTGAAAAATATTTCATCCATATATCCAGATTCTCACCAACACATTTTATATCCAAATTACATCGAGGAGAATTTATTAGTCAATGGCTTTCAAATAACACAAAGCGATAATATCGGTTATTGTACAGATCCTGGACCTTTTTTTGATTATCATGTTAAGGATGAAAAGTTCCACATGTTAATGTATTTAGCCCGTTCGGTAATGTAGAAGATTAAAAGGACACATCTCGCCCATTTTAGAGCGAAATGATGTCCTTTCTTCCTTTCTTCCTTTCTTCCTTTCTTCCTTTCTTCCTTTCTTATCTACTAAAAAAAGTCCTAAAATGACTAGTTTATCTCATGCCCAGACTTTTAGTAGAAGGTGTGTTGTATTTAGCGCTTCCTTTTAAATATTACAAACTCAAAAAATAGCTGTGAATTTTAATAATTAATCATTTCAATATTCGGCATGGCCTACTCATGTTTATCTAATTTGCGAGTGTATTTTAAAGGGCAAAATAAAAACACCCCGAAGGATGTTTTTAAACTGATATTAATTTTTATTACGATCGAGTTGTTTTTCGATACCCGCCCGATCAATTTGAATCCAATATTCTGCTATTTTTTCATCTTCAACTCTATATACCGCGCTTGCAATTTCAATAACCGGAAGACTTGTCGGCTGATATCCATCGACTTCTCCTACATGTGTACCAACTTGCTTCCATCGTACATATACTTTATTTCCTTGTACGATGAACTCTTGGATTTCTAATGAAAAATTGCCATATGCTTCTATCATTTCTTTTACATGTTCAGCATAGTCTTTTGGAGTTCTTAAAACTGTTAATTCCTCTTCAGAAATAACTTGGTGTGCCAGTACTTGCTCTGCCATTAATTCAGTTGCGTAATCTGGATTATGCCCTGAACGTACTTCTTCAAAAAATTTCTTAACAATTTGTTCTGGTAACATTTGACCCCTCCACCTTTTCAATACGTATACTAACCAAGGATAACTTAATCATGAATTGCTAGATCCACAGTTTCTGTTTGAAGCCTGTCCTAGTTAGAATACATTATCTTCATTCATTTTACAATTATGATTTTTCATCCCCTAATCTTACAATATAGTCCAATAAGAAGTGGAATAAAATAAGCGGAATAATAGAATCTAATCCAATATAAAGGATTGAAAAAAGTACTCCAAAAATTGTTGTTCTTAGAACCCCCATTACAAATCCTTGATATGTATGTGCAAGTCCAAAAAGTATGGAAGCAAGAAGAATAACTATCCACACAGATAAATCTGGAAATAAGTATGTAAAAGCAAAAATTAAAAATCCTCTATAAATAATTTCCTCTGTAATTCCAGCTGTTATAGAAACATAACCCCATAATTGTTTTTCTTTTTTACTAACAGGAAAAATCGGCGAAACTTCTGACTTTTCCCATTCCTCTGCTTTCTTTTCTGTTAATTGTCTTTTTATCTTATCACTTAAAAAATAACCCAAAATATAGTACAGCACAAAGGATAAATAAAAAATGCCTATTCCAAGTCCTATATAGGTAAACCAAGTTCCAAGAACCTCTGTATTTATTCTTGGCATTTTCAACCCAATTTGTTGTAAAGAGAGGTCAGTAAATGCAACTAACAATAAAATAAATACAGTTGGAATCCAAATACCAATCATAGTATTTATATAATATTTGATTCTAGCACCCTCATATATTTCTACATCTTTTTTAAATTTTTGAAACCCAAAATAACCTATAATCGGCTCGTAAAACAATAAAAAAACTATAACTACCCAAAATCCTACTTCCAAAAAATCAACTCCTAATAACCATATTTTCAAATTCAAAAGTCCCTGAGATAAGCATAAGCACAACCTATAACCTTTTATCTAACTCCCCTTCCTTCTAAACTACTGACGGACACCACTTCATTTCCGATTCATTTTTTTAAAAATTTTTTAAAGAAATCAATTTCAAAAATCAAATTTGTTTTTAAAATCATGCTGCTTGATTTTAGCCACTTACACATCAAAGTTATGAAGCGTATAGCCACTGACACTTTTACATTATTCTTTTGTAAGATTTAGACTTCTAGCTGGTTTTTTAGCAAGTCCTTTGAAAATAAATTACCTTAATAAATTATTTATACACTTTTATTGACATAAACTCTTTTAAAGTGTAATATTACACTATCAAGGAGGTAATATAGATAAAATGAATTGGAAGCACATCAGTAATAAAATAAATTTTCACACGAAAAACTGGCTCAGAGCAGTTAAACCACTTTTAACATTGTGAAATCATTTTAGAGATGTAACTAAAACATACGTATACGTTTACACATTACAATACGGATTTAACGAATCAACTAAATAATACACATTGAAAGGAACAAAAAATATTATGAAAAAAACAATTATCACATCATTAGCTATCCTTATATCAATAGGAGGTTTATCAACTGCATGGGCAAGTACAAAAACTGAAGACTATAAAGATGAGCTAGCGTATTTTAGAACAATTAATCCAGAAATTACAAGCTCACAAGTAGAGTCACTGATGAAACTAAGAAAACAAGTCGATGAAATTCATGAACAATCAGAGAAATTAGAACTAGAGTACGGAATCCTTGTTGATAATACAAAAAATCCAAACAAAGAACCAAAAAATCCGGAAGATTTAACAGCAGAGCAACGTAACAAACTGTCTCAAGCAAATGATAAGTTTTGGAACGGAGAGCTACAGTTTTTAGAAGCTTCCTATAAAGCTGGGCTTGTAAAAGAAGATGCTTATAAAATTGATAAGAAAAACTTCGAAGAGGCAAGAGATAACAATTAATTAAATTATCCGATTGAATAAAGCTTTGTTTAGATCTGACAAGGCTTTATTCATATTTAATTACAATAAATAAAGCGTCGATTTTTATGATAATGAAGAGATTTTTTAATACTGGCTTATTTTCTTGGACTACCTACCAACTAAAGCAGATGAAAAGACTAGGCTAAAAATTGAGTACCTAGTCTTTCCCTTTTCTGCAGTCACATTCCTGCTCCAATCATATTTGTCCCCCTACTCAAAAATACGAAAACGAAACATTCGCTTTCTTCGCATTTTAATATGCTAGGCTTACAGATATTTTCTGAAATTAATGGGCTCATTATTGCATTATTTCCATATTACAGTTATTATTACGTTATACGTTATATCGCCAAACGTAATAAACTTTTTCAAGAGGAGGTATTGTGTGAAGAAAAAAGATAGGTTTTCAGAGCCTTCGTTGTTTATTTTGATTAGTCTGGCTGAAAAAGATTGTCATGGCTATGCAATTATGGAGGATATTGAAAAAAATTATAGTATTAAGTTAGGTGCTGGAACTTTATATGGAGCTATTACACGTTTAGAAAAAGCCGGCTACATTCAAGTGCTTGAATCTGATGATCGTAAAAAACCTTACAGGCTAACAGATGCAGGACGTGAATATTTGAGCAACCAAATACAAGAAATCCAAGCAATAACTACACTCGGCGCAAAAAGGCTTGGGCTTATATGAAGTGGTTAATGTATTTGTATCCAAGAAATTGGAGAAAACGATATGGCGATGAAATGAATGATCTCTTAGAACAGAAAGATTGGACTTTCTTTCTGTTGATCGATTTACTGAGAGGTATAATCGATGCTTGGAAAATAGAAATCAATGAACGAGAAGTTTTTGGCATTCGCATGAGTAATGTACTATGGCTTGTCGGTTTGATAAATATACTTATTATTCTACAATACAGATCATTACAGGAGGTTATTTTAATGGAGCAAGTTGCGTTAATTATTGCTATGATATCGTTTTTCTTAGCAGTATCTATTTTCGTTGTGAATCTTTTTAAAGCTGGTTTTCAGAATGCTTTTTCCATCAAAACTAAATTATCAAAAATGTCTGTCGGATTTATGGGCTTGTATGGAGTGACTTTTACCGTATTTTTGGTATTAGCAAATTAACTAACCTATTCTAACATTAAATAAATTTTAAATTTGAGAAGTGGCTGGGACAAAACTGGACAAAACCTAAAAAGCGCGAGAAATCAATTTAGAAACGTTGATTTCTCGCTTTTTTTGATGTTAATTTTGCCTTAAAAATATACTTATGTCATAAGCGATGCAAATTATCAATGCAATCAGATAGTGTTTCATGAAGGAGATGTCGATATTTTTCGAAAGTTGGTTGATAAATTAAAAAAGTTGGTTGATAAATCGATAAAGTCGGTCGATAACTCGATAAAGTCGGTCGATAACTCGATAAAGTTAGTTGATAAACAATCAAAAGTACTCGAGACAGTAAATCTCCGGAAATATACTGCTATTAACATAGTAAAAGAGAAATCAAACAGCATCGATTTCTCAGCTAGTTTTGTCCCAGTCTCTTCTTTTTATTATGCTTTGTTCGGGGTCACATTCCAAACTCGTTACATGTTTATCGATTTATTAGTTAATCCTTCAACCTGTGTCATAAGTGCGTGATCAGCATAAGGCAACACTTTTATTTGATAATCGAATCTCAATTAACGACAATCACTATCCTCGAAGTGCTCCTTGTCATTCTTTACCCTACTTAAAATATCTCTTAATATACTAATAACAACGTCTGGTTTATCAAAATGTATCGCATGCCCAGCATCTTCAACGATAATGTGTTGCTTATTTGTTGACAGATTTGCAAGCTCTTCTTGAAATTTCAGCCACATAGCCATTGATTCCTTTGTATGAAAAGGCTGGAGACCGCCTGTAACGACAATCAATGGAATATTTCCAAACGATTTATTTCGAACTTGTTCTAAGCTCTCTTCAACTTCATGAAGAGATCCTTCCAAAGTAAATTGATTATAATACGCTTCTTGAACTTCTTTTGCGAATAAAGAAGGCAATATTTTATTTTGATCCTCATGAGATGAATCTAAGAGGACTACTCCTGCGACTTCCTCTGGATATGTACTTGCAAATAATCTTATATTTAATCCCCCTAATGAGTGGCCCACTAATACATACGGAGGTTTTACATTTGCTTTTTTAAGTAATATGCGTAAGTTCTCGACACTTTGTCTACTATGTCGAGGTCTGTCATCCATTTCACTTTTTCCGATTCCTGCTCTGTCATAAATAAACATTCTTGAGAATTTAGACACTTCATCTTTAATTGAATTCCAGTTTTCTAAAGTAACTCCATACCCTGAATCAAAAACCAAAGTTGGACCTTCGCGATGCTCCCCTATCAATTCATAGTATAATTCAATGCCACCTATAGCTAATTTTTTTCCTGCTTCATTTTCAATAAATTCACTCATATGTAATCCCTCTATTTCGGTTTCTATCTTCCTTTTGTAAAATCCGGCCTAAGGAAGTTCAATTAAATTGAACTTAATCGTAACATGTAATAATTGTCTTTTCAAGCTGAAGTTTAATATAATTGAACTTGCAAATTGAATTTCAAGGGATGTTAGAATATGAATGAGTTAGGACAACGAATCAAAAAATTAAGAATAGAAAAAGGTATGACACTTGTAGAACTAACAGGTGACAAAATGTCAAAGGGAATGTTAAGTATGATTGAAAACGGGCGCGCGAACCCTTCGATGGACAGTTTAAAATTTATAGCGTGCCAGTTAGGCTGTGACCCTCAATATTTATTAGGAAACCCTACTCCTGATGAGCTAAAAAATTTGTTTACTAAAATAGAGGAAGCGTTTGAAAAAAATAATGATGAACAGATAATTAGTTTGACTCAAGACATTTTTGACCGACAATTTCCCATTTCATTGGAATCTGCTAGGATATTAGAAATTTCCGGAAGGACAGTTTTGAAGTCAGATCAAAACAATGGAGAAATATTGATAGATCGGGCAGTAACAATCTATGATCGGTTATCTCTTTATAGTCACAGTTTGGCAGCGCAAGTATACGTAGTAGAATACCATGCGAAAAATGGCGAGTATCATAATGCCCTGGAAATGTTACGAAATGTAAGAAAAGAGTATGATGAAAGAGCAACCATGATTGATATGCTCGTTGATTTAGAAGCGAATTACGTTGAAATGGTCTTACTTTTCGGGATAGGTGAATATATATCTGGGAAGGAGAAGCTTCATCAATTAATTGAAATGTCTAAGAAAAAAATGGTCTATTATAAGATGGATAATATTTTCCGAATTGCAGCATTCCAAGCCCTTCTTCATAACAACGAAAAGGATTATGTCTATTTTATTAAGAAGTCAGAACAGTTTGCTGTTTTTAGTGAAAATGATCAGTCCTTAGCTTATACTTTGTTACTGCAAGCTCACTATCACAATCAAATACCAAAAGATTATGAACAAGCTCTTTGTTACTTAGATAAATTTGCTACAGTGTTAAACGGAAACATTGGAAGTGATTTTTATTATCTTGAACAAGGGAAAGCTTTATTAGGAAAAGGACAGCTAAATGAAGCCTTAGAAGCGTTTGAGCAATTTAAGATGCCGAGCTCAAATAGTTACCCGCTTGAATTATGTATTCTTTACACTGCGTATTCTTATAGAGCCATTTGTCTTATGCAACTTGGAAAAGTAGAGGAAGCTCTTATTTATGCGCAAAGAGCAGCTAGCAAAATAGATACACTACCCCAAACGCATTACCAAGATTTTATTAAAAACACCATTGAGTTAGTAAATAAAACGGTAAAATAACGACTTGTCGTTTTATTCCAGAACAAAAATTCTTCTCTTAGAGACCAGGTCAATCACAAATACTTGTGAAACCTGGTCTTTATTTAATGATTTTTACAAGTCTAGCTTTATTGCCCCTGCTTTCGATACATCCATACCATCAGCAATCCTTTGCTCAAATAAATATCCATAATTTGCCCTTCTCAATTACTCTCACAGTTCATATTGGACACACCGAAATAGCTCATCCCTTTTAGTAGCGTTTATTAAAGATAGGTCGTTCAAGTTTCTCTATAAGATAATGTTCCAATGCAGATATGAAATACCATTGTTCTATATCATTGAATATATATACAGCAATTTCCGTGCTATTATCCTTAATCACTTTATCCCATTCTTCATCACCAAAAGCGTTAATTTGGTTTAAAATTCTGGACCTTAATCCAACTGCAGGAAGCGCTCTGCCTACGTACTTAACGATATCTTTTTGTATAAAGTAGTATATTCCACATTCTTTTTTTAACTGATCTGTAAAGTTGTTATCGTTTCTAACATTTTCTAATGTTTCTTTTCTGTACGTGATTTCAAGACCATTATTAATTTTTGAAGAAAACAAATTCACGAAATTTTGTACATTTCTATCAGAAAATGTTTTTTTAACAATCATTCTTTTCTCCCCGCTTCATCTTCTGTGTATTATTTGGATAAAAATTCACTTTAAGCCCTAACGATGCAGCTGTTTGTAAAATTGTTCTAATAGATCCCATATGTTGTAATTCCTAGTAATCAAGAGTAGGAGGCTTTGCTTTGATCATTACTGCACTTATCATTATTTCTTTTACAGTGATTGCGTTAGCCTTTATTGTTGCATGGGTATTTGTGGCCAGCAAAGGAACTAAAAAAAAGGAACTAGAAAAAAGAATCGAAGAACTTGAAAGAAGTAAGTAATCCTATTAAAAATACATAATGCGGTAATACGATGGACATATTACCGCCAATGCTATTGCGAAATGCAAAATAAAAGACATCTTCGAGCTCCAATAATTATTTGAGGTCAGCTAATTTTTCACCAGTAAGTATTGCAAAGAGTTCTTCTGACTTCTTCTCGTCTAATTGACTATGTTTATTTTCAGCATCTATTGCGAGCTCCACTTTATCTTTATTTGGACTTATCCAAAGTTCATATAATACCGCCTTTGCTTCTATTTCTGGATTTTTAAATTGGAAAACAAATCTGTAATCAGCTGGACGCGCCCTATCTACTTTTGCATTTTCCCAATCAATATCATCTACTATCTCTTGCACCTTTTGAACTTGCTCATTATCAGTGATTTCTTTGAAGTCTTCATAATTACTTTCATCCCCAATACGCTTTTGAACTTCTATCTTTTGCTCTTCATTTCTAATGTCTGAACAACCTGTTATAAGAATCAACATTATCCCAATAAAAGTAATTAAATATTTAAAATTTTTCAAAGGCATCTCCCCCTTTATTGTTTTATGTAACCTTAATTCCAACAACAAGCTTTTAACACCACGGCCTTTTTAGTTAAAATTCATTTGCTATCAGACTAATTATTTTCTGAATAATAGCTTCTTGCGATAATCTACCATCTATTATGTAATCACAATTAGGTTTTACAGATTTTTCAGCTTCTAAATAAGCATTTCTACCACTATCTATATAGTGCTCACATTCATCTATAGCATCGGTTATTGAATTTGAATCCCTAATTATTCTTCTCGCCAGAGCGATATCTAGCGGTGTATCGACATAAAAAGATGTATCTATGAATCCTTTTAATTGATGATTGAGATATGAAAATGGATAGTCCAAAATGATATATTCTACATTAGCGTCCTTTTGTAATTCTTTTAGATCCTTAACCAAAGGACTTATATCCCATTCATCATAGTCCGCCCCTTTTTCAACCCATTTACAAATATCATCGGGTCCTTCAAAATCATAATCATCAAAATGAAGTGACTCTGCATTCTTCAGTAGTTTCGTAAGTTCTTTAGCAATAGTTGTCTTTCCTCCACCAGATATTGCAGCAATTGATATAATTTTTTGCTTTATCACCATTTTCCCCCCTCCTCAACTCATTACTATATTTTTACATATTTAAAGATTTACTGCAATTACGATGAATATCTTGAGATAAAGAAGAAAATCCTCCATGTACTTGAAGCCAACTTCCAATTTAAATAACCACAACCCAAAGATTGTGGTAGTAAATTTTATGCGTTCTATCTTATTATTTATTACGTTTCGAAGAAGTGTTATCGTTGCATTGTTTTTCTTTACTTGAATTGTTCTTTTGTTCTTTTGTTAGATCATTTTCTTCACGCACATCTAAATCATCAGGGCTTAAATCTGACCCAAGTTCTACTTGATCTAGTTCACTGTTATTACGCTTTTCTTTTGTCAAAATTATCACCTCCGATTTATAAATTATCCATTTTGGTGCATTTTATACTTGTAAGAAAATAAGCAAACTGTTACGTTATTTCCTCGGTAATAAGCTATTCTGCTATCATTTGAGCAAATACGCTTCATTTAAAATGAATTGAGCACTGATCATTTGTGTTGAGTTAAATCGTTGGATAAACTTTCAATCATTTTTTTCATGGTCTTTAAAAAAGTTTGTTCACCAATTTCTTGACGATGTAAAGGTAACAGCATAATCATTCTAAAAAGGCCAATTACAATTTCAGGATCTTCTTCAGTAACCCCTTTTTCCTGTAGAAATTTAACAAACTCTAATGAACTCTCTAAATCTTCCTTAGCATGTTCGTCGATAAGTTCCTTCGGGAGTCTCTTCACTATTTTCTCGTATTCCCCTCTTTGATAAAGATTTTGTAAAAATTCATTTTCCTCAATAGCTTTAAAAGAAATTTCAAAAAATCTCATTAACAGTTCTTTTGGTGGTAAAGATTCACTCATAACCTCAGAAATGATTTTATTTTTTATTTCTTCTTCTCTTCGCAACACGGCATAAAATAATTCTTCTTTTGAAGGATAGTATGAATAAAAAGAACCTTTTGCAATCCCACACGCATTTACAATGTCATCAATACTTGTTTTAGAAAAACCATACTGAATAAATAATTCTTTACTCTTGTTGAGTAGTGTTTCATGTATTTTCTTCCTCTGTTCAGCTGAAATTCTTGCCATCATAACGCCACCTCTTTATTTGACTATTTCTTGATTTTTAGTCATATATCTGTTAAGTTGATTTTATTAAATTTATCCTTTTTTGTAAAGGTATTGACTTGAGATGGTATATTCAGAAGGAGAAAACAATATGAGAATAAGAAAAAATATCCCAATTCACGGTTTTGTTGAACCAGGTTTTGAAAAAGTGAGGGAAGAATTTGTTAAAAATTTTACTGACCGAGGAGAAGTTGGAGCAGCCTTTTCTGTTTATATAAATAACGAACCTGTCGTTGACTTATGGGGAGGATATCGAGATCGGAAATCTTGTACCGAATGGGAGACAGGCACATTAGTTCAAGTGTTTTCAGCTACTAAAGGATTTGCTGCATTAGCTTTAAGTCTAGCACATTCAAGAGGTTACATTGATTACGATGAAACCGTTTGTACATATTGGCCAGAATTTGCTCAGAATGGGAAAGAGAAAATTACAGTTAGACAACTTCTTGCACATCAAGCTGGTTTATCCACTCTCGATGAGCTTAAAATTGAACATATAGAAGACCTAGATACTTCATGTCTAGCACATTCCCTTGCTGCACGTAAACCAGATTGGGAGGTTGGAAAATTTCATGGTTATCACGCATGGACAATAGGGACATTGATTGCAGAACTCATTAAAAGGACGGATCCAAAACACCGTTCCTTAAAAGATTTTTTTAACGAAGAAATAGCTGAACCACTAAATGCAGAATTTTATATTGGTTTGCCTGCTGAAATCTCCAAAGATAGAATAACAACTATTGAAGGAATAAATCATCCTATACAATTACTTAAAGGGATGACTAAATTGCCACCAAAAATGTTACTTGGATTTTTAAATTCTAAGTCACTAGTAGCGCGAAGTTTAGTGGATCCTAAAAAGTTTGTTGCGAATGATAATTTTAATCATCGTCCTATACTATCTATTGAATTTCCTTCAGGTAATGGCGTTGGCCAAGTAAGAGGAATGGCTAAAATCTATGGTGCATTTGCTAGTGGAGCAAAAATACTTGGATTAGAATCTTTCACTTTGAATGAATTAAGAAAGAGCGCTACTCCCCCAATAGAAGGTTTTTATGACCATATTAATTGTATAAACATCGCTTACTCTTTAGGGTTTTGGAAACACTTTTCGGCTATGCAATTTGGTCAAAGTGAGAGCTCTTTTGGACATCCTGGAGCTGGAGGCTCGTTCTGCTTTGCTGATCCAGACGAGAGATTAGGTTATGCTTACGCAATGAATAAACATGGATTTGGCATGGCTAATGAACCAAGAGAACTTGCTCTAAGAAATGCGTTATATAGTTGTCTTTAATATTAGTTAAATATTATACTATCCTAGCAAAAAAAAGGAGATTTAAATTTATGGTTAGAAAATATGTGCATCACATATGTATACAAACCAATACATATGCTGAGTCTTTAAATTTTTATACGGAAGTATTAGGGTTTGAGCTAGTGCAAGAGTCACCAAATTTCCACGATAGACATTTTAACACTTGGTTAAAACTCGGTACCTTTTATATTGAACTCCAAACAGGTAAATATAATGAAAAACTTGAGGCATGTAATTCAAATGGTCAAGGCATTGTACATTTCTGTTTATGGGTTGACAATCTTAGTGAAGAGGTAGAACGAATAAAGGGTATGAATGTTACTTTTATATACAAAAAAGATGACATTATTTATAAAGTTGAAAATGGCCAGCTATGTAAGTTAAAAGCACCAGAAGGAACGATTATAGAAATTCGCGATAATAAAGGAATTTAATCACTTCACTAAAATCCCCACTTTTTTCCATCGCGAGTTATTCCCCGCAAGAGAACGAATAAATGGTCAAGGAAATCACTTTCATTTCCTTGACCATTTTTCAACATATGTAGGTAGTCCTAGTCTGTATTATTGTAGTTCCCCTAAATTTTTCACTGCTTATAATCCTCTCATTTTTTGTCCAAGCTAAAAGTGTATCAAACAAACCCCTTTGCCCTCAAAATTACACAAGAATTTCTAAAAGTAGGGATCAAAAATGAAGAAAAAAATTGTATTAATAGTAAGTTTAACAGCTGTACTATTACTATCTGGATGTTGGGATGTTACTGAACCACAAAGAATGTACTATGTTGACGGTATTGGTGTCGATTTTAAAGATGGTCAATATGAAATATATATGCAGATCATTAACTTTGCTAATGTTGCTAAATCTGAAGCGCCTAGTCCTCAGACTGCCCAGGCAGAGATTGGATTTGCTAAAGGAAAAACGATGGAAGAAGCATTTTTCAAATTATATCGCTCCATCGACCAAAAAATTTTTTGGGGACATATGAACTACCTTATTTTCTCTGAGGATGCCTTGAAAAATGAAAATGCAATTTCTACTGTTGATAGTTTTATACGTCATCGGGAAACAAGATATCAAATATTGACATATTGTACACAGGACCCTATTAAAGATATTCTTCTAATTACTCCCATGTTAAATAAATCGATAACAGCTTCAAAACTAAGTAATCCATTGTATACAAAAGAGCTAGAAACTTTTGTAGAGCCCGTTGATTTACGAAACCTCGTTCTCAACTTAAATGAACCGAGTCATGAAGTTAATATTCCATTCGTCACAATTAATAAAAACTGGGAAACTGCCAACAAACCAACAAAGGCAACCGCTTTAACAGGCGTTGGCTTACTTTCAAAGGATGGTTTTAAAGGCATTGTTAAGGATGAGGCTGCAAAAGGTATCCAATGGATGTATCATAAAAAAACTCGAGGAGACGTAACTTTTAAATTAGAAAATAAAGAAAAAGAATACTTAACAGTCGATTTAGAAAAATTAAGTACAGATATTAAACCAATTGTAAAAAACAATGAAGTGACATTTGAAGCTGATATAAAATTTAATGCGATTATCAATGGTTTCAAAGGAAAAGTATCGACCGACGAAATAAAAAAAGGCATAATTAAAGCAATTAAAAAAGATATAAAAACATCATATGAAGAGGGTTTAAAATTAGATGTTGATATTTACCGCTTATCTGAGCATCTATATCGAAAAAACGTCAAGGCTTGGAAAAAAATAGAGAAAGATGGCAAGATACCATTGTCTGCAGATTCACTTAGTAAAATAAACGTTACCGTAAATAAAGTGAATTCTGGTCGTAAATCATTTGCCGAAACAATTAAAGAATAACTAATACAATAAAATCCCTCAAGTATGAGGGATTTTATTTATTTTATTTTCTAGAAAAGATATCTTTTACGGCACCTATTATTGTACTTGGAAGTAATGTAATAGCAAAGAATGCGGTGAACAGATTAAATTGGGGGGTGTTATACGGAGTAAACCATTCTACAAAAAGTTCTGAATTGGAAATTCTTCCGAATAATGATCCTTCGTTAAATTTTCTGAATAGTGGCCATGAATAAGTTTCACAAAGGAAAAAGAATAATAGCAACACAAGAAATGCTCCCAAAGTCTTCATCCAATCTCGATTTCGAATAGGACGATCTTTTTTTATTGTATCTGCCATTTTGACTAACTCCCCTTCTATTTATCCAAGTGCTACAATACCCTAAAACGCATATTGTATATATACTTTATAAACAATATACACTATTATTCATTGCTCATCAATACCTAAATTTATAAAATTTGTAAACGCAATCTAAAGTAATAACTTTTTTATGGTATAGATACTTTGAATTAACATTACATACTAAAAAACCAAGTTCAAAATTAATTGAAACTTGGTCATATATGCTTTTTCCTTATCTTACAGAATTAATTATTTACCATACCTTCTACTGAAATAGTTTCATCACTTTCTGCATCTACACTAAAAATGTATCGAAAATAAAAAACTCTTCCCCAATAGTTAGAACAAGGAACTAAAATTCATTAGTCACAACATTAAATCCTAACGTTTCAGCTTCTTGTCGGTCAAAGCCTTCATCTAAATGCATACACCAAAATGTTGAACGTAAATCATGACTAACTAATTCACTAAGTTTTCGTAATGACAAATGCACATTGCCTTCATAATCTGCTTTACAAGTATCTACGTAAACATAATCATATACCTTCGTCGACTCATGTGGATTTAGTAAAGATGATTTTAGACTATTTGTATCTCCTGTATAATAAATAAGCTTGTCATCAATATATAATTCAATTGAATAAGAAGGGATCTCTTCAACATGACTAGATTTTTCAAATAGTACTTTACAGAAATTAAGTGTGTACTCAGTATCTGAATGAAATTTTTTAGTTATGCAATGACGGTCTGGAATAACACCATTGATGACCAACAATTCATCAATTTTCACATCATGTACGGAATAAACCGTTACATTAGATTTTGCCAATTCTCCATGACAATAATAGCTATAATAAATAAAATCGGCAAGGCTACCTACGTGGTCTGCATGAGTGTGTGTTACCAATACATGGATGTGTTCGATACCTTCCAGTATATTATTTTCTTTAATTCGGTGAAAAATATTGCTGCCACAATCAATAAGTAACATCTGATTACCTACTTTATAATAAGCAGAATTATTACCTAATTTCGTATTAAATGCGCTTCCAGAGCCTATAAATTTCAACATGAAGTAATCTCTCCATCTTTTGATTTATTTTATTTCTTCTCCTAATTTACAATATTAGAAAATTACCGACAACATTTTTTATCTTTTAAATATCATTTTACATCGATGTGATAGAGGAACTCGCTCAAACGTTATGAGTAAGCCCCTTTTTGATTAAACACTTGCAAACTCGGATCTAATTCTTATTAGATTTCTCCTTAATATTGTTTGGTAACTCATCCACATTCATTATTTTTGAATCACTCGTGTAACCTTCTAAATTCTATAAACACGGACGATTGTTCCTTGTTTAAAAGGTTTATATCCAAAAAAAGGATCCAAAAAAAGTACAACCTTTTCTCTTATTACTATCTATTTTTGCTCTTCCTTAAATTTCGGGACATGAGTTATCTGACAAAATTGTCATCTTGAAATGGGCGGCTTTTATCTACACCTTTGCACTCCTGGTCACTTCCCTTAATGTTTCCAATATTTTTTGACGTTCAGCTTCAAAATCAATAGCTTGCGCCGATTCTGTATCATCGTTATCTTCATGGCGGTGATGGAACCATTCAGGAACAACTTCCTGACGCCCTTGTTGATCAGATCGATTAGAATGATGTTGTCGTTGTTTTTTTTGAGTTGCAAATCGAAGTCGGCCCGCTTCTACCTCCTCGATCGTTTTATACTTCTTGTTAGTCCAATCATGTAAAATTTTGTTAACGTAATTCCAGCGGACTACATTATTTTCTACAGCTAGTTTCATAGCATGAATTACAAGATCTTCCGAAAGATCATCAATCCAATGACCGATTTTGTATGCTACATGAGAAGCTAGAGCACCAAAGCCATTTTGCTCATAAAACTGGAATGCCGTTTGAGTTTTCGGAAGATTTTCTGCTGAGCAATGTCTCCTTTCATCATTGTTCTTATTATTTAGTAAATTATTATTTAGTGATTTATTAATTAGTAGTGACGGATTTTCCGTTAGCGGGTTTTCCGTCAGTGGACTTTCCGTCAACGGGTTTTCCGTCTGCGGGCTTTCCGCCAACGGGCTTTTCGTCTGTGGAATTTCCATCAAAGGGCTTTTCGTCTGCGGACTTTCCGTCAACGGGTTTTCCGTCTGCGGACTTTCCGTCAACGGGTTTTCCGTCTGCGGGCTTTCCGCCAACGGGTTTTCCGTCTGCGGACTTTCCATCAACGGGCTTTTCGTCTGTGGACTTTCCGTCTGCGGGTTTTCCGTCGACGATTTATCCGTTACCAGATTTTCAGTAAGCGGTGCAGCTGATGGTGCTTCGAACACTAAGAGATCCATTTTGCAAAACTTTCCAAGGTTTGTTCTGCCCTGCTCCTTTTGAATATAGCCAGCATACGTTAGCTCTCTGATAATGTTAGCCGTTGTATCTCGACCACACTTACTACGAATGGCTAAATCAGAAATAGAAAATAACCAGTCATTTGGCAATGACAACATATAAGCAAGCAATCCTTTTGCTCTCCAACTTAAACGAGTGTCATTCAAAAATCCTTTATCCAACACAACATAGTTATCTTTTTTTTGAACTCTAAATATTACCATGATGCCCCTCCTTTTTGCCTTTGAGATAAATTGACAATTGCGTGTCAACCAATCACATAATTTAGCAATTCCTCTTTATTAACTTATATACAGGTTTTTACAACGATAAGGGACAATGCTTAACTATTTTCTTTGAAAGATGGACTGCTTCTCTCTGGAAAGCAAAAAAATTAGGACATGCTTCAGTGGCATGTCCTAAACTTTTGCAATATAATGCAACGTTGCTTTTTCTTTTTTTCGTTCCTTCAACGTTCTATTGATATAATTCTTTATAGACGATTACTTTTAAAGCCATAATTTCATCTTCTGTTAATTTACCTTCCATTTCTTGAATGACCTGTTCTTTCGTCATTGAACCATTTTGTACTTTTACTCTTATATTATTAAGCTCCGAAATACCAACTTTTTGAATTAATACTTTTGTAGCTTCTTCTTTAGTCGTAAACGGCAATTTGCTGCTGTCTGCAGTTTTAGCCTCTTCCATATATGTTTTTAGTTGTGGGTCTTGTTCAATAGTAGTTTTAATTTCATCTTTTTGTCCGCTGTTCTTTAATTCTGTTGATATCGTCTCAGATATCTTATCAGATGCAAATTTTGTACCATAATGATAAACCCCATACCCAATAACACCGAGGAAAATTAAAATGATCAGAAGGAATTTAATGAATCTCATATTCTCACACTCCTTATTTCTACACTTTATAATACTATATAGTGTGGATAAATGAGAAATGATAACCTTGCATTTATCACTCCTCATTTATAAATCCAAGCTCATTAAGTTTGAGTCAAGCACCCTGCTCATTTTCAAAGACACTATCAAAGACAAATGAAGGCAAAATAAAAAGGATTAAGTTCTAGACGATACTGAACTCAATCCTCACAAATGGTTTAACTTTTATTCTCTATTATTTCTTTAAATTCTTTTCCTTTTTGAACGTATGTGTCGATTGATAGTTGGATTAACTCGATGTCTTTATCTTGCAGCTGGCGTACGACTTTTCCTGGTGAGCCAACGACCAATGAGCGTGGTGGTATTTTCGAGCCTTGTGTAATAAGTGTGTTTGCACCAATAATGCACTCTTCCCCAATTTCAGCATGATCTAAAATAACAGAGCCCATTCCAACAATCGAACGGCGACCAATTTTGCAACCATGTAAAACTACTTGATGGCCTACTGTTACTTCATCTTCTACAACGACTGGAGCCCCTTCATATAGATGAATAGTTGCATTATCTTGAATACTACAGCGGTTTCCGATCGTGATGCTATCTTCATCCCCCCGTAGTACGGCGTTAAACCAAATAGATGATTGTTCACCAATCGTAACATCTCCAATAATATACGTGCCTGGTGCTTGAAATACTGAATCATGAACATTTGGCTCTTTAAAAGCATATGTAATCTCCATAAAATTCATCCTTTCATTCATCTGAATATTTTGCTAGAATTTAGTATAACATATTTTAAACGGAGGTGCTATTTTTGAATCAATTATGTTCTGTATTAGCAATTCAATATCCAATTATTCAAGGGGGAATGGGTAATATCAGTAGTCCTAAACTTGCGGCAGCAGTATCGAATGCAGGTGGCCTAGGGACAATTGGCTGTGGAACAATGACACCTGCTGAAGTTGAGGAACGCATTGTAGCTACGAAGCAACTTACGCAAAAACCATTTGCTCTCAATGTGCCAATCAATGTCAATCCTCATACTAAAGAATTATTACAATTAGCTATTACACATAAAATACCGGTCGTTTCATTATCGGCAGGTAATCCGACATTATATATCGAGAAATTGCATGCTCATCATATTCGTGTAATTGCTGTTGTCGCATCTGTTAAACAAGCAATAAAAGCCGAGCAAGGCGGAGCAGATGTCATCGTTGCAGAAGGTTTTGAAGCTGCGGGAATTAACTCCAATCTAGAATTAACAACCTTTACATTAATTCCTCAAGTAGTTGATGCTGTTTCTGTACCTGTTGTAGCAGCAGGTGGCATTGGTGATGGACGTGGATTAGCTGCTGCATTAACGCTTGGAGCATCAGGTGTACAGATGGGAACTCGCTTTATTGCAACAGAGGAAATGCCTGTACATCCGACCTTTAAACAAAGGCTACTCGATGCAACCGATGTGGAAACCGTCATTCTAGGACGCTCGATTGGTCAGGTTCGTCGTGTGTTACATTCACCGTATGCCTCATCATTGCTTGCTGACGAGGCAAAAGGTATCACACTCGCCGACTATCAAGAACGTACTTCCGAAACTTTTCATATTAAAGGGGCTATTGAAGGTCTTGAACAAGGTGGTTTTATGAATAGCGGTCAAATTGCAGGAATCATTCGAGACTTACCGACTGTTGCGACTCTTATCGAGAATATGATGGAAGATGCTCAGAACCGTCTAAATCGTTCATTACACAATAATTTCAAAGACTCAGTTCGGAGTGTTCAATTATGACTATGATCGATTTAAAACGAGTGATTAATGGCGAAGTTGAACCACCAGCGTGTGATAAAACATTAGGTATCGTAGTAATATCGGCTATTGCAGGAAAAGCCACTTGCTCTTGGGAGGTGGATGAACGTTTTTTAAATGGTCATCAAGTCGTAATGGGTGGATTCATTACTTCTGCAGCAGATATAGCGATGGCCTATTCGATGGCTTCTATATTAGAAAAACATCAAGGGTTCGCTTCGATTAATCTGCAAACAACATTTTTACGACCACTTCATTTAGGTACTACTATGATTGAATCAACAATTGTCAAACAAGGGCGAAAAACATGTTATGTAGAGGCCACGATTTCCCAAAACGAGCAGGTTATCGCCAAAATAACATCTTCTATCATGATTCTATAAATGGATTATGGTGAGTAGCCCTGGCGTTCACTTTTGAACTATCAGGTGTGGCGATTAACCATTTTTATCCATATTCGTTAATTAAAACGCGACGATTTCACTGCGGGCGAGCATAAACCTATTTTTTCCTAATCAACACGCCTGTTGAAATTTATAAAAATTGTAAAAGTAATACGCTATCGCTGGAACTGAAATCACCCTCATTTAAAGCACGACAATATTTCTTATAAATTTATACACGTGACTTAACATCTGTTATTAATACCGCTAAGCTTTCGCACATATTTACTAAAAATGGCTCATCACCAAAAGTTGCGGATGACATTTATGGAATACTTTGAAGATTTATCGAAACAAAATCGCTCTTTATCGAAACTTTTTGAG
>NZ_JARVRU010000150.1:0-28640 GCF_030209535.1 Lysinibacillus sp. fls2-241-R2A-57 | reverse complement strand
TTATCGAAACAAAATCTCATTTTATCGAAACTATTTGGGCTTTTATCGAAACCAAACTCTTTCTATCAAAGAAATCAACCACATTTTATGATGAAGAGTTTGTAGCGTAGGGCTACTCGCTCGCAACAAAGCGAGTAGTCCGTAGCGGAAATCAGATCCTTCTATTTAATTAGGGTGGATAAAAATGGTTAATCAACACACCTGGATTTTTGCAAAAATAAAACCGGTACTATTTGGCAATCGTCTAATGAATGAACAGGTAAGGAGGGATGAAGATGGAAGAAACAATGCAAGTAAGCGGATTATCACGAGATCAGGTAATCGAAGAGCTTATGACAGATTATGGTCAAGAGGTGTTACAGCTTGTTTATACATATGTACATGATGCTGCACTTGCAGAGGATTTAACGCAAGAGATTTTTATTAAGTGCTATAAGGCCCTTTCAAGCTACCAGGGTAAATCAAGTTTGAAGACATGGTTGTGGCGTATTGCCATCAATCATTCAAAGGACTATATAAAGAGCTGGTACAAGAAAAACGTCGATGTTATCGAAACAAATGTGTTAGCGGAAACATTGGAAACTGGTGATTTACTAGAACAGGTCGTTCAACATAGTGAAGATGATGCGCTGATTGACCTCGTGATGGCACTCCCCGTAAAATATCGTGAACTTATTTACTTTTATTATTTTGAGGAGTACTCGATTCAGGAGATTGCCAGCATTTTATCTTTGAATAAAAATACGGTGAAAACAAGACTTCGTAAGGCTCGAGCTTTATTACAAAAAGCGTTAGGAGGGAATCCATTTGACGGAAACACGTTTTAAACAAGCCATGAAAAATCAATTTCAAAAAGTGCAATTTACAGAAAAGCATCGAGAAGCTGTGCGCAAAGGTATGCACGAGGAACTTTCGGATCAGGTGCTGTTACCGCTGCTACAAACGATGCGCACAGGTTATGAGATTACACAACTACTTTATACAAAAAACAAAGACGTAGTTCATTTCAATGAAGGGATGATTTATGCATCGCTGCATCGCCTTGAGCAGCAGCAACTTGTCGTAAGCGAGTGGCACGAGAACGAAAAGCGTTATGTTCTTTCACATAAGGGCATTAAACTGCTGACAAAACTTAATAAAGAAACAGAAAAGCTCCCTTCTCTTCAGCAATTACTGAAGGAGATGTGCTATGCGAACGATTAAAGAATTTATTCAACATGTTAAGGGACATATTCGTAACAAGGATGCGCATGATGCTGTTGAAAAGGAGTTGACGTATCATTTAGCGAAATCAAAGCAGGCTTGGCAGAAAAAGGGCTATAGCGATATTGATGCGGAACAACAGGCTGTGCATGAAATGGGCAATGCTACAAATCTCGGTGTCTCACTTAATCAGATTCATCAACCGAAAATCGATTGGCTACTCGTTATTCCATTTGTGCTGGCAGCAATGTGTAGCTTCTTACCGCTCCTGCCTGCTGAACTCGCGTTACGAGATTTTATCATCCGTAATGTCGTAATTGTTATTGGGGGCATTGCGGTGGCGATTTTATTCATGCGACTCGATTTTCGCAAGCTTGAACGCTATTCCACGCTTATTTATGTACTTGCATGTCTTTTATTTCTTATTATCTTAAATGGTAATGGAATGATTAATGGTGTGACCTTTTTTAAAGCAGGTCCCCTTGAACTAAAAGGTTGGATGACGTTGCCTCTCTTTTTAATTGCGTTTGCTGGGTTTTTCGCTAAACAAAAAAAATCACTATGGTTGCTACTCATTCTTTATTTTATCGGTGCATACTACTACATGCGATTGTCAGATATTTCACTATTATGTACGTATACAGCGATTATAGCGACATTATTTTATGCTAGTAGCTTTTCTCGCAAGCAAAAGCTAACAGTTACCGTAGCATTTAGTTTCCTATTTGTAGCATTAATCAGCTACTTAATGTTGGCACCATTAAAACCGTACCAGCTTTCACGAATGCAGACTATCTATACACCAGGTTTAGAAGATAATCCGAATGTATTACTTCTCTCAAGTGTGATGAAACAGCTTGCCTGGTTTGGCACTAGCAATCAACCGTTTGCTGGTGGAGCGCATACTGATTTAGTATTACTCACGATTTTACAAACGTATGGGATTATTGCAGGTGTCATCGTTGTAGGTATTCTTGGCTTCATCATTTATCGTATTGCACACACATTACGCATCATTCAAAACGAATATGGTCGTTTATTAATGATAGGTGGGCTTGCCTTTTTAACAACGCAAATTGTATACCAAATATTGATGCTCTTTGGACTTGTCCCCCTCATGTCAATGCCAATCCCATTTATTAGCTATGGTCTTTTCCCAATGCTACTTGGAAGCGTTGCTATCGGCTTGACGCTTAGTATTTATCGAAGAAAATCATATATTTAATAGTGCTGATTGAAAAACTATTATTCATTTCATACATCTGGATACATTTTGCAACTGTTCGAGCTGATAAAAAAACCATAAGTTCCATAAATATGAAAATTGTTTGTAACTTAGTATTAACGAGTCCGTCTATATATAAAGGAGGGATTTGCATGAAGAAATATTTTTTATATGTAGTAGCTCTTTTTGGATTTACCTTAATGGGGTGTTCAAATACTAATGAATTGGCAGTAGGAAAGCCTCCGAATGCCTATATTGAGATTGATAATAAAAAATTTGAAACTAAACTCGGTACTTATTGTTGGCAAGGGGATGGTAAAAGTGAATGCGTTGATACTGCTGGACCAGTTGAACTATTAGAAGGTAAAAAGCCTATAAAAGTTAAATCTGGTGAAAATATAACTTTTGTGATGGACTATGAACCAAAACCGAATAAATTTCATGTTGTACAAATAAGTAATAACAAGGAAACTGAAGTCATCGTTACAGACAATCGATTTACCGCGCCTACACAACCTGGAGTTTATTATTATTCTTATGGCGTTTGGTGGATGGATGAAAAGGAAGCGAATTTATCTCATGGCGACGCTTTCTATGCCTTCGTTTTAGAAGTAGATTAACTATTCCACAAACTTTACTTTTAACGAATAAAAAATTTTACTCATCAGAAAAACGCGAGAAATCAACGTTTCTAAAATTGATTTCTCGCGCTTTTAAGGTTTTAGCCAGTTATGCCCCAGCATTTATCTATCTTTCACAAGCCCATCCATCGTCATCACGATCATGCTTTTTTTCATAAGCTGGGTGATCGCTACCTACTCCATTTGGATAATCTTTACGAAGCTCTGTACAATTTTTATATTTTGACTTACTTCCGTTTGAAGGTTTTGATGAGCTACTTGACCCTTTACTAGTTTTAGCAAACGGATTTTGAGAAGTTAAATGTGAATCTAGTACATAACCTCCGTACAGTGGAGTTGTTACAAATGACCATCCAGCAATTGTAGAATGAACTAAAACTTCTTCGTTTTTCGAAAGTTCTCCGATATTATCTCCAGAAGGACTAGCGATATTTCTAACAACAAGACCCTCTGTTAATACATATTTAGTTGTTGGTTTTGATTCACTCATAAAACTTGAAGTCGCATAACCAACGACATTACCGTATTGCACTAATGACCAACCGTTTCCAACTGAACCGAAGTCTTTCACAACCATTTTATGTTGTAGAGTCGCAACTGTTTTTCCTTTCAATGATGGTGTTTGTTTCACTACCAAACCACTTTTAGAACTAGCTATCTGAATACCGTAAAGAGCATCATCCAGTGCAACATCTGATATATAGCCCTCTATTATTTTCCCATCATTATTTAGATAGGATATACGTGAAAATGAAACATTATGTCCCTCGCTAATTTGTGTTACAAGTGTTCCTTCTGTTACAGTTCCTACTACTTTAGAGGACGTATCGGGTTTTTCATATACTTCAATTGATGAGCTTGTAATAATTTTAACTTCTTTAAATGTGCTCGCATCAGCTACCTCAAAATTAAATGCTAAAAGTAACATAATGAATAATGCTGCGATTGTTTTTAGTCTCATTTTATCCTCCCTATTATATACAATCTTGTAAACTTTCTTTTTGCGTCTGCTTGAAAATAATGTAAAAATACTTATAATTACAACTATATGTATTTCGAAATGAAGTAACTCAGCCATTTTTCACAAGCCAATCCATTTACCACTACAGTCAGACTTTTGTTAAAATTCCCCTCCTTCACATTCATTATACATAAAATATTTCCAAAATTGGCGGATTCAGTAACATTTTACAAGAAACTAGGACAAATCCTTAATTTTACGATAAACGTTGATTCAATAATATTTATAGACTAAGGAATATATTTCATGGTGTTTTATCGAGTAACGCAGAATTGGATTAGAAAAGTGCTGTGCATTTAGCTATATCGAAGATTTTCGGGTGCTTGTCTTGGAAGAACTTATTGGGGCAGGATTTGGGTGGAGAAAAAGTGATCGGGTAACGACCAAATCCGCTCGGGTATACCGAAAAACTGATCAGGTAACACTCCGAACCGCTCGGGTATACCGAAAAACTGATCGGGTGTCACACCGAACCACTCAGGTATGCCGAAATAGTGATCAGCTAGCGCCAAAAACTGATTCCGAACCGCTCGTTTATGTATAAGTTTAAGTGTGTAGAAATGAGGTAAATAGTTTCAATCTATTTTCTAAGGTATTTCAGGAAGTATGCCTACTAGCTAATTACTCTAAATCCCTCCCTCTTTATTATTTTATGTAAGAATATGTTTTCAAATAAAAAACCCTTCCAAATGAAAGGGAAAAACAGCTTCTGTATAAATATAAGTCTTATGGATATTATTTCTGAACAGTTACGTGCTCATGGAACTTATTAAATTCAGAAACTATTTTATTATAGTCATCGAAATTTAAAGTGCCAACATAATTAGAACTCTTATTAAACTTAACTCTTTTAAAATTGTCTAATTGGACATAAGACTCGTTACTTAAATTAGCTTCTTTCCAGTTATCTATTTTAACTCTATTAAATGATCTTGGAGTAGACATTATTTTCAAAGCAATAAATTCCGAATTTTCAGTAATTAGAATAAAAACAAGGACAGGACGATATTTACTGCCTTGTCCTTGTTCAAAAGGAAAGTCAATCTTGTATATATCTCCAACCTTCATAACTCAATTAATCCTCCATCCAAAATTCATAATCAGGGTGAGAAGAATCTATTTTAGCAATGCCATTTTCCACTATAAGGGGTTCTTGTTTTGATGCTAGTTCTTTGATAATTTCGATGTTTTTAATACTCAGTCTAACTTTTTTTGCTTCGATTTTTTCTTTGACTTCTAACATTTCATCATCCTCCTTCTTGTTCAATCTCTATCACCTCCATTAAAATAGATTATCTAATACTCATTCCACACCATTTCATTCAGATAAAAAGCCACACCTAGTTAGGCTTGAATGCTCGCTCGGAGTTTCTACTTGCCCCTCCAGTAGCTTAAATCTGGCTTCCTGTCGTTCAATTATTTCGGATGATGTAAGTTCTCGTTTTAATGGTCTGCCAGAACCCATTTTCCTTGAATCAGTAAGCTCACTCAATTAATCCATTCTTTTCATAAGCTTTTTCACCTATGGGCTGATTGTTCAATTTGTTTCATCCCTAAAACATCCACATCAAAGTTGTTCTCCATAAAAATTTGTCGGGGGAGTTTACCAAATAGATTCTCATCCATAAATTTATTTTTAAAGGCATCAGTATATGTAATAGTCCTTTCGCTAACACGTTTAACATTAGGATTCTTTTGAAGTATTTTCACCTCTGATATTGTCCCCTTGTCCTTATATCTTGAATTTCAAGTAAAAATACCTGTAGATAAAACACTCTTTTTCAAGTGGCCTAACTACAGGTACCATATTAAAGTGAAATAATCACTCAACTTCTTCTTTTCATTTGGTGTTATATGGATAAATAATTATCCAACTCTTCTGATGTGGTAACAGATTCTATAACCTCATTATTTTCTGCGTAGTTTGCGTATAGAATGGTCAGTCTATTTAATTCATCAGTATCTAATGATTGTCCTCTACGTAAAATGAATTTATTTAAAGTTGTACATTTTTCTACCTTATATAATGCATCAAATTTTACAAAAGATTTATAAGCAAAAGGTGGATTATATTTTATAATCTCTTCATTCGATTCAAACAGTAACTTATGCTCTTTACCTCTAGATGTACTTACATTCAACATTAACAAAAAGTTGTTTTCTTCTCCAATTACCAAAAACGTTCTCTTATTTGATAGAACGCCATTGTCAGCGAAAGGTAATCGGAGAAGAAAACCGATACCTACACTAATAGTGATATAATCCTTGATCAATATCGAATGCTAAAAAGAATGTGTCGTCTTCGCCATTTACTTCACTTTCTGAAACTAATGCAAGGTATTCTAAAATATCTTCTTTGCTTACAGGTATTTCAGACTCCTCATAATAAAAAGTAATTCCATTTACTTTTTCAAAAGAGTAATCTTTTTCGTTATTTTCATTGTAACTATTGATCATTTTTCTTATCTTTTCAATATCTTCTAATCTAATGTTGTTGCGATCAATTTTACCTAGTTTTTTCTCATAGCCTTTTCCAACTAGAAAATTCTCATAACAAACTTGCCATGTCGCTAACTCATGTTGTATCTCAGAAAGTTCTTTAGCACTAAGCTTATTGAATATAGAAATACTCATGTTTATTGAATTCAACTGATTTTCTGTAAAATCGGTAGAGTATGATTGTAAAGAATTCATATATCCATTAAAATTAGTATGATAAGGAGTTCTAACATCTTCTACAAAGATGCCATTTTTAGATGCAAACATATCATTTTCAAATAGGAAATAATTATGTTGAGCGTAATGAATTAAGTTAGCAAACGTGAGAAGGTTTTGAAGTTTCACATTGTCGTCTATTGAATTTCCGAAATGGCATTCAGGAGCATTGACTATATACGCGGAAACTTTGTTTACTTCAAGTTTTTCTTTGCTCATTACATTATACATATCTTCATCCTCCTTTTGGTTCATATTCAATCACCCCCCCAATAAAATAAGTAGCTAATATTACTATTATATTAGAGTTTGATAGAGTTTATTTAGGAAAATTATAGCATATATTGGCATGTTATCAACTAAACTCTATGTTTCAATCGACAAAATTAAAACGGACTGCACTAAAAATATAGATGCAGTCCTTATCTATTAATTTTGTATTTTTAAAGTTTTACAATGCTATCAAATAACTCTCATTTAGTATGAAGTTTTATGCTCAACCGATTCAATATTGTCGCATTTACATAAAACACTTTCTGGCTCTTCACCAAAACGTGTGGTTGATTTCCGTTCCGACTGGGCGCTTTCCTGGGGGCGTCCGATGAGCCGCTTCACTCGCGTTGCTCGCTCCAGGGTCTCATCTGTGACGCTGATCCCCAAGGAGTCGCCCAGCCTCCACTCCAATCAACTAATATACAGCACATATATTTTAAAAAATGTCATCCACAACTTTTGGTGATGAGCCCACTTCATTCTAATTGTTCAAAAAAATTACAGACCTTTATCTTGGAAATCATAGTATTCTTTTTTAGCTGCTCGTAATCTTTCCTTTGAACGAAATGTTAAAAGGTAATAAATTAGTAGGCGTGTTGATTAGGAAAAAATAGGTTTATTATTGATCGATGAAAGGGTTTTTCTTGTTACTATTTAGTATCGAGCCCCAAAACAGAATCGCTAAGCTACTTTCGTTCGTTTTATAGGAATACTTTGAAGATTTATCGAAACAAAATCTCATTTTATCGAAACTATTTGGGTTTTTATCGAAACAAAATCTCATTTTATCGAAACTATTTGGGTTTTTATCGAAACCAAGCTCTTTCTATCAAAGAATCAACCACATGTTATGATGAAGAGCTTGTAGCGTAGGGCTACTTGACGCTCGCTTGCAGGAAGCCTTGCCCTGTGCGAAAGCGACGCGACAGCGACAAAGCGAGTAGCCCGTAGCGGAAATCAGTTCCTTCTAATTTAATTAAGGTGGATAAAAATGGTTAATCAACATACCTGATAAAGTAGTGATAAATCAATTTCATTTACTTACCTATTCTTTACCCCAGAAACGTTTAAAAAATCTTATCTTTTTCCGCAACTTATTTATCCCCACTCTCCTATTCCACTCAAACATCTAACAACTCAGAACCCCAAACGTTGATTTAATAATGTTTATAGACTATGGAACATATTTCATGATATACTAGGTACATTGTGAAAAAAAGGAGGAACTTGCATGATTCAAGTAAGTAATGTAGGTCTTCGCTATGGCGATCGTAAACTATTTGAAGACGTAAATATAAAATTCACACCGGGAAATTGCTACGGTTTAATCGGGGCAAATGGGGCTGGTAAATCAACATTTTTAAAAATTCTTTCTGGTGAAATTGAAGCACAAGAAGGTCATGTATCAATGGGTAAGGACGAACGTTTATCAGTCCTTAAACAAAACCACTTTGAATACGATGAATATAATGTATTAGATACAGTTGTTATGGGGAACAAACGTCTTTGGGAAGTAAAAGCTGAAAAAGACGCTATCTACGCAAAAGAAGACTTTTCTGATGAGGATGGCATGCGTGCTGCTGAATTAGAAGGTGAATTCGCTGACCTAAATGGTTGGGAAGCTGACTCAGAAGCAGCAACATTATTAAACGGGTTAGGAATTGGCGACGAACTTCACTATATGCTAATGGCTGACCTTGAAGGTTCTGACAAAGTCAAAGTATTATTAGCACAAGCTCTATTTGGTAAACCAGACGTTCTATTGCTAGATGAGCCTACCAACCACCTTGACTTAAAAGCAATCCAATGGTTAGAAGAATTCTTAATTAACTTTGAAAATACAGTTATTGTCGTATCCCATGACCGTCACTTCTTAAATAAAGTGTGTACGCATATCGCGGATTTAGACTTCTCTAAAATCCAATTATATGTTGGTAACTATGACTTCTGGTATGAGTCTAGCCAATTAGCACAAAAAATGATGGCAGACCAAAACAAGAAGAAAGAAGAAAAGATTAAAGAGCTACAAGCATTCGTTGCTCGTTTCTCTGCGAACGCTTCGAAATCTAGCCAAGCGACTTCTCGTAAGAAAATGTTGGATAAAATCGAGCTTGACGACATTAAACCTTCTAGCCGAAAATATCCATTCATTAACTTCCAAACTGGACGTGAGATCGGTAATGATGTGTTAACAGTGGAAGGTCTTACAGCAAGCAATGAAGGCGAAACACTATTTAAAGATATTCGCTTTTCAATGAATAAAGAAGATAAAATCATTTTACTTGGTAATCCAATGGCCAAAACGGCTCTTCTTGATATTTTAATGGATGAAAGAAAAGCAGATGCTGGTACGTTCAAATGGGGCGTAACAACTTCTCAAAGTTACTTTGAAAATGATCACGATAAATACTTCGAAGGTTCAGAGAAATCATTAGTGGAATGGTTACGCCAATATTCTCCTGATGATGAAACAGAAAGCTTCTTACGCGGCTTCTTAGGTCGTATGTTATTCTCTGGTGAGGAAGTAAAAAAATCCCCTTCTGTACTTTCAGGGGGAGAAAAAGTACGTTGTATGCTATCTAAAATGATGCTTGCTACAGCAAACGTTGTTTTACTAGATGAACCAACGAACCACCTTGACCTTGAATCTATTCAAGCACTAAATGAAGGACTTATGCGCTTCAAAGGTGCGATGCTCTTCACATCACATGACCATCAGTTCATCCAAACAATTGCGAACCGTGTCATCGAAATCCGTGAAGACGGCACAATCTTAGATAAACTATTAACTTATGATGAATTCTTAGAGTGGAAAGATAGCCAAGGCTTAAACTAATAACAAACAGGGTTCTCCTATTCAAAAAGGAGAACCCTGTTTTTATGTTTTTGCGATTAGTCAGTTGCCTCTACTTTGTCGAGGTTGCTACTTCTACTTGAACCTCTGAAATAAGTTCATCTTCTTGTACTTTCTCAGCAGATTCTTCATATTGAGTGATTGTCCGTGTATCAGGTGCAAATACAGCAAGTAGCAATGATAGAAGGAGGCCCGCTATCATTAATGGACCAAATAAATAGGGTGATGCCCCATATTCTGTTGCTAAAGATGTCCATAGCATTGGTCCGAAACCGACGATGGCTGCAGCGATTTGATAGCCAAAGGATAACCCTGTATATCGAACATTCGCTGGGAATAATTCAGAGAAAAACGTACCTTGAGTCGCAAAAATAGCTGCCCATACGACACCAAGTAAAACGACTTGCATAATAAAGAAATAGGTTGAATTAATCGGGATCATGATGAAATATGGAATGGCTAGAAGTAACATCGTAACCAGGCCACCAATATAAATTTTCTTACGTCCAATAAAATCTGAGAAATACCCAACAAGCGGAATCGTTACAATCATTGTGGCACAACTTATCGTCAGAGCCAATAATGCGACATCCCTTGGATAGCCTATATACGTAGTCGCATACACTAAAATGAAGGACATTAAAAATACATTAAAGAATCCGTCTCCAATTTTTAATCCAATAATGCGGAAAATATCTTTTTTGTTATATTTAAATACTTGGACAATTGGTAATTTAGCTAATTCACCATTGTCCTTTTTGCGTTTAAATTCAGGTGTTTCTTCTATTCCGCTTCGAATCCAAATGGCTAAAACAATTAAAACAGCGCTAAAAAGAAATGGTAAGCGCCATCCCCAGGCCATAAATTGCGCTTCTGTCGTTAAAGAAGAAATAAGCGTGAAACTAAATGTTCCTAACACTAAACCGATGGGTACACCAAGCTGTGGAATGGAACCAAAAAAACCGCGTACACCTTCCGTAGCTGATTCTGTTGCTAGTAACACCGCACCACCCCATTCTCCCCCAAGGGCAATTCCTTGAATGAGTCGCAAAAAAACTAAAAGCGTTGGCGCGAGTAACCCCACTTGTGCGTAGGTTGGTAATAAACCTATCAAAAAGGAACTACCGCCCATCCCTATTAAAGTAAGCATGAGCGAGGCTTTTCTACCGACACGGTCACCCATATGTCCAAAAATTATACTGCCTATTGGACGTGCTGCATATCCAGCCCCAAACGTAGCAAAAGCAATTAAAATTGAGATTGCTGGATTTGACGATGGGAAAAATAATGTAGTAAAAACTAATCCCGTTGCAGTCCCATACAAATAAAAATCGTACCACTCAATGATCGAACCCGCTAAACTTGCTAATAATATTTTCACATTTTTCATATAGTCCCTTCTTTCAACATTCAATTTTTTGTCATTAAATACGAGTTTCGTAAAATATGCTTTTGAATTTTGCCGACCGGTGTACGAGGGAAATCCGTCATAAATTCAATACGATCTGGCACTTTAAATTTTGCGAGACGTTCTCGACAATGCTCTATTAACGCCGCTTCACTGACAGTAGCACCGGCCTGTAATATGACATACGCTTTAATAGCTTCATCTCGCATTTCATCTGGAATACCGATGACTGCCGCTTCGAATACTGCTGGATGTTCCGCTAAGACACTCTCTACTTCATGCGCTGCAATATTTTCGCCTGAACGTTTAATCATATCCTTTAAACGATCGACAAAATAAAAATAGCCATCTTCATCGATTCGTGCATTATCACCCGTTAGTAACCAGTTTTCCTTAAGTGTGTCATTTGTCGCTTGTTCGTTTTTTAAGTATCCCTTCATTAATGTTCTTCCTGGAATCCCTTTTACGGCGATTTGACCAATCTCCCATTGTCCAACCGGTAATCCATGTTCATCAACAAGTTGAACCTCATAGCCGATGCTTGGTCTACCTATACTCATATTTTTCCGCATACCAAATAAAGGATTTATCAGTGGGATCCCAACAGTTTCAGTCAAACCATATAGATGCAATAATTTCACATCAAATTGTTCTTCAAATTGAACAAGCTGTTGTTCGGTTACCGCTTGTGCAAAAAGGACAAGTCGTAACGGATTATCCTTTGCCTCCTCTTCATAATCTTTCGCTAAAATCATCCGAATAGGTGCAGCAAATAATGAACCAACTGTTCCACCTAACGTCTTTGCTTGCTTAAAATAACGCGATGCACTAAATTTCTCCGTAACTGCAATACTTGCTCCTACCATGATGGCAGACATCGTTGAGTAATATTGTGCATTTCCATGGAAAAGCGGTAAGACAATAAATGTTCGATCCTCAGGTGTTAAAGCAATGGTATGAGCCATTAACTCACCTGTGAAAATATAGTTGGCATGTGTAATTTGAACACCTTTTGGTTTAGATGTTGTCCCAGATGTATAAAGCAATGCCACAACGTCTTCTGATAACACTGTTGGGAAATGGTCATTGTGATCGCTTTCATTTTTAATGAGCTCAGAGAAATTTAAAACACCCTTAAGCTTACTTTGTTGTCTCGTTAAAATAATATTTTGTATTGTCGGTGTTTCACATTTAATACTGACAAACTTTTCGAAAAAGTCCGCTTCCGTAATAATAAGGACTGCTTCACAATGTGTAATAATATACTTCATCTCATCCGCTGGTGATAAAATGTTAGTTGGCACCATAATGCCCCCAATTTCAGCAAGAGCAAACCATGCTGTAAAAAATTCCATGTTGTTTGGTAAATGTAGTACAACATGGTCCCCTTTTTTTATGCCAAGCTTAAGTAGTGCATTACTGAAACGTCTAACCTCTTGAAAAAAATCCCCATAATTTTTTTCGAAAAGTTCTCCATTTTTATCTTCAAAATGAAGAAAGCTTTTTTCAGGCTGTAGCTCAGCTCTCTCCCTTACAACAGAACGCAATGTTCTATTTCCGATTAAATCCATGATATACACCCCTTTTGAAATAGTTTCATAGACTATAGTCTGTATATTAATTGGACAGACAATTAATTGTCAATATTTTTCCGATAATTTAGAAAATAACTTTATGACGAAATCGAGGATTATGGTAAAGTTAAGTAGAAGATTTTGAAAGAAATTGGGTGAGGCGGAAATGAAAAAGACAAGACAACAACAAGCGCTAGCAACAAAAAAACATATATACGAAACAGCACTTAAATTATTCCAAAATAAAGGCTTCGATCAAGTAACAGTTGATGAAATTGTTCAAGAAAGCAAAAGCTCAAAAGGGGCATTTTACGGACATTTCTCTTCTAAGTACGATATCTTTTTAGAGAAATTCAAAGAAATTGATTCTTTTTATGAGGAGTTTACAACGACACTGCCAGCAAATCTTTGCTTTAAGGAAAAGGTTATTTCATTAATTGAGGCACAAATGAAGTATTTAAAAGAAGATTTAGGAATGGATTTAATGCGTTCCGTTTACAAAAGCGGCTTAATTGAAAATGAAGAAAATTTCTTTACCAATTCCGAACGTAAATTGTATAAAATCCTGCACACATTTATCCAAAAAGCTATAAATGATGGTGAATTATCCGAACAAACAGATGTAGAGCAAATTGCGATTTACATCTCTCGTTGTATGCGAGGGACGTTATATGATTGGTTAGTCTTTGGAAAAGATTTTGACCTATTGCAAGAAAGTAAAAGATTTATTTCAATATTTTTAGATGGCTTGTTATTAGAAAAGGGAATCTCCATGTTTAAATAATTGTTATATTCCCCGCCATATAGGGGAATATAACAAAATGAATAAATGACAAACCCCTTTATTCTAGTGTTTCTAAAACCTTATCAATATTTTTCCACACATAAACAAATTCTTCTAAAACTTTTCCACCAATATTAATTTGCACCGTTTTCACATATTCCGCTCCATAATATTCATAGAAATAACGTGTTTTATTTCCTGCCAATACCTCGACAAATATGGATTGATGATTCTTCTTCTTAAAAAAGATGAATAATTCTTTTAATAGCTGTTTTCCGATTCCTTTACCTTGACACTCCTCTAAAAGATAGATGGAAGTTAAGTCACTTGAATAGGGCACGTCATTTGTTTCTCTAGTCGAAGCAGTAGCAAAGCCAATTATTTCTCCAAGTTCGTTTTCTACTACTAGCACGTAATTATCTTTTATTGTAATATTCTTTTTCCATAGTTCTGTTCTCTGTTCATAAGAAAGATTATTTAAGAAAGAATCAGGAATAATATCTTTATATGTCGTTCTCCAACTGTCAACATGGACTTTCCCAATATCTTGTGCATCTTGCATTGTTGCTTCTCTAATTTTCATCTTCATCACCTCTCGTTAAGATCTTCTCAGTCCTTCCACTTTTGAGGAAGTTTCATCGTAATCCTGCAGCAAGCAATTACTCTCTAACTCTCATAAATCTATTTACTTTTATTTCTAAATATTCTAAATGAAATACATATAAATGTAAATATATTACCATTAGTAATAAGAATGCATTATAATCTTTACTAGCAATAGTTGCTCGAAAATTTTCAAGAAAATAAAAATGTACACAACTAAAATTCAATTTAGTCATGTACTCCTAGAGTGGAAAGAGCTTAAGCTAATTCATTCCTATATAAAAATACTCTCCCATTACGTTGAGGAGAGTATTTTTTGTATACTTTATTTAAATACTTGTTTGTTTAAACATAAAAATCTGACAGTATTCCCTATGTATGAATATTTTTGATTTTAATCATACATGTGCATTTTGGACATTAATATGTAACTGTCAAATCTGTAATAATAGCTGGTTTTTTATTTTCATAGACTTTTTTAATTTCTTTATCAACTAAATCATATTTATAGATACAACGTATTTTAGAAGTTATACCTTCAAAATTAACTTCATCTCCATTTTTAGGTATACCCGAAAAATAAATGAACCGTTCATTTTTGGATAGTACTGCTAGCCTTCTTTGGCCAATCTCTGATAATATAGGATTCTTACTTTTTTTAATCATTTGATCTGTTAATATGGTTGTTAATGTTTTGTTTTTAAGAGATAACTTATAAATACCACTTCCTTCATCATTATTTACATTCTCCCCTCCAAGGATTATGGAATTACCATCAAGTCCAAAAGCGATAGAATCAATATTGATAGCTTTTACACTAGTTATCAAATTCATGTTCGATCCATCTAAATTCATTTCATATATTGAATATAAAATTTGCTCTATATTTCCTTCATTTTCATTTGCTTTTCTCCATCTTGCCGTGTTCTCTTTCTCAGAAACAAATGCTCCAATGATTTTGTTTTTTGAAATGTCATACATTTCTACAGCACGATCAGATTGTTTAGTATCAAATATTGTGAAATCTTTCTTTTGCACTTCTACTTTTGCGATCTTTGAAACAGGAAATGTTGATCCTATTATTTCGCTATAGATTGTTTTACCTTCCTTATCACCAAATCTAGGGTTAAGTTGTCCTAAAGTATCATTCGTGACTTGATATTCTTTATTATTGTTTATATCCAATAAATAAATATCCCATGGTCCATCCCCTCTAGCACTAGTATAGACAAGATATTGCTTATTATCTGAAAGCTTCCCGTCCAACCAAACAGCTTCATTATTGACTAACTCTTTTTCTATATTTTTTTCAGCATTTACTTCCACAATACTACCTTTACCTTCATTATCAAATATCGAAATAATGAGCTCTTCGCTATTGTTAATAGGCGTACTGTCTTCTTCTTTTTTTTGACATCCAAACAGAACAACTACTAAAGATAAAAAAATTATAGTTAATTTTTTGCACTTACAAACTAATTCACACATATGCGATTAATCCTTTACCAATGTTATTTTGGATATTTGAATTATTAAGTATCAATAACAATCAAAACACTAGATATTATTATGATGAGAGTACGCTAAAAGCAGCTTATATAGGAGAATTCTTCCTAAAAATAAAGTGATTTTTCCAAAATATCGACTCTCGTTTTCATTTTAACGAGTAGGAATAAAATTCGACATTTCGAGAAAATTCTCCACATTTTTAACGAAAATTATGTAGAATAAGAAGGAAAGGTGTACGTATATGAAATAGAATGTTCATCTTTTTATATGTCTTACAGATATTCCGAACGAGGAGTGGAGGCTGGATTCGAAAAAGGGAGGCTGTTTTACATGAATTATCTTGAAGTGTTTATCAAAAATAGCTCATCTATTATTATGTCTATCACCAAAAATGATATGGTTTATGTTTGTAGAATGTTAGGTTACGGAGTAGGATTACCTGAAAAATCAAAAAAAGAACATCCTTTATATAAAGGATAGTCCATTATGCTTTTTTACATATTTAGAGATGCTACTCTTATTCTCGGGACATTGTTCTATCTCCTACCTATTCGCCCAACTATTATAATGCTTTTTCAATCTATTACTTTTGTTATAGCTCCTTTTTACTTCCTGTTCTCATATACTTCAATGATTATTGCTATTGGCTATTTCGTTATTGCAGCTAGTTTGCTATTTTACTCGTTCAAAAGGAGTATAATTGCTTTTTTTGATGTTATTGTTGTTCTAATACTTACGGTTTTTTCAAATAATCTAGCATTGCTTATCAATAGTCAATTTGCTATTAATTCAACTCTACTAGAAACGCTTTTGTTTATAATATGCTTTGTATCCCTTATTATCATTTATAAAACTATTGTGAAAAAGAAGTTGTCTTCACTGTGTTTGTCCTCGAAAATGCAGCTATTTCTAATTTTTATCGGGACACTGACACTCGGAATGTTTTATCTAAATATGTTCTTTTTAGGTGTGCAAGATAATAAGACATTGACGACTGTAAATTTCTTTATTCAAATCACTTACGTCTTATTGATTGTACTTGCCGTTAGTTTACTCGTTACAAATCTCAACAAAATACAGGCGATTCAGCAAAAAGAAGTGGCACAGCAGCAGTTTTTTGAATATATGCAGGTATTGGAACAAGTGAATACAGATATGCAAAAGTTTCGCCACGATTATATAAATATTTTAATGTCTCTGCAAAATTATATTGAGGATAAGGATTTACAGGGATTAAAGCAATATTTTTATTCAGATATTATGCAGCTGGAGCAGCAGACCTTATTCCAAAGTAAAATGATTGGTACATTGGAAAATTTACAAATTGTCGAGCTAAAAGGCTTATTATCCTCTAAGCTGTTGCTTGCGAATCGTTTACAGCAAAAAATCACGATGGAAATTCCACATACGATTACATCTGTTCATATGAACCTTATTGATATAACCAGGGTGCTAGGTATTTTGATTGATAATGCTATTGAAGCAAGTGTTGCTATAGCCGATTCGGTCGTGCGTATTGCCATTCTTCCCTCACGTGAACAATCTGTCGTTATCGTTATTGACAATCCATTACAGGATGCAAACTTTAATATTTCGACTATCTTTGAGTATCAATCTTCTTCTAAAGGAGACATGCGTGGGATTGGTTTAGCTAATGTGAGAGGAATTCTACAGAATTATCCTAATGTGACATTAAACACACGCATCGAAAAGAATCATTTTATACAGGAGCTACAAATCTTTTAGGGAGTGTTTACTATGAAAATTGTTATTTGTGAGGACGATGCACGTCAACGGAAATTTTTACAATCAACCATTGTTCACTCTTTTTTATTTCAATTCAAGGATATTGAGATTGTTTTAATTGCTTCTAATCCGTCTGAGGTATTAGCCTACTTAAAGGAGCACCGAGCAGATTGCTTTTTATTGGATATTGAGCTTCAGCATAAGATAAATGGTTTGGAGCTGGCGAATGCTATACGCAGTAAAGATCCTTTGGCAACCATTATCTTTATTACCACCTATTCGGACAAATTAAAGTTAACCTTTACTTACAAAGTAGCAGCATTAGATTTTATCGTGAAAAATGAGCCAAGTGTAGCTAAAAATTTAATTGATACTTTGCATATTGCTTATCAACACCATCAAAATATACATGCTCAAAAGATAGATGTGTCCTTCCAAGTGAAAATAGGAGAATATACTAAAATCATTCCTTTTCATGATATCTATTACTTCGCGACGTCACCAAATGCGCATAAAATTGAGCTGAAGGAGAAATCAGGTGTCTATGAATTTTTCAGTAATTTAACAGATATTGAGCAGCAATTGGATGACCGATTTTTCCGATGCCATCGCGGGTATATTGTTAATTTGCAACATATTCAAAAGATTAATTCAACCTATCGAACTATTACAATGAAAAATGGGACGATTTGTCATTATTCATTTCGCTATAAAAAAGCGTTGATGAATGCGCTATCTTCCACTTCAAATAATAGCTTTGAATAAAGCTATTATTGACAATGCCCCTTGCTAGCACTATCGAGTAGGAGGCTAATCATTAGCCTACCTCTCTCATCCATAGAAAAACACCTCCTCATTGATTATTTCAGGTTTCAATACCCGTTATTCAATGAAAGGTGTTTTTCTTTGTCTCATGGTTAGACAAGTCCTCTCCAACTCTCAATTATATTGTTTTAACCGAGGTATACTCATGCATCTATAATACATCTAGTAACTTTTATTTATCAAAAGGTTAAAAAGAACATACATTCTTTTCGATCGAAATATATGGGTTCAAAGGAAACCAATGGCTTGTAGGGTGAGGATTTCACTTTCTATAGACGTTTCACTCAACACTGAAGAAACAACCTGCATACAAACGAAAGAATGGGTATTGTTTGACAGAACCAACTGCATACTCTAATAGGAAACCGTCATATCCGTAATAAAGGCTGGTTTTTTATACTCATATGCTGTTGTTATTTCTTTACTATTCAAGTCATACTTATAGATCCACTGTATTTTAGAAATAATACCGTCAAAACTAATATCTTCTGCATCTTTAGGTATACCCGAAAAATAAATAAATCGCTCATTTTTTGACAATACCGCTAGCCTTCTTTGACCAATCTCTGATAATATTGGATTCTTACTTTCTTTAATCATTTGATCTGTTAATATAGTAGTTAATGTTTTGTCTGTAAGAGATAACTGATAAATGCCGCTTCCTTCATCTTCATTTATATTTTCCCCTCCAAGAATAACAGAATTCCCACTTGATCCATATGCCATCGAATCAATATTGATGGCTTTTATTTTCGTTACCAAATTCATGTCGGAGCCATCTAAATTCATTTCATATATTGAATAGACAATTTGCCCTAAAGGTTCACCAGCTTCATTCGCAGCCGTCCTTCTTGTCGTATTCTCTTCCTCAGAGACAAATGCACCAATAATTTTGTCTTTAGTAACATCATACATTTCTACGGCACGGTCAGGTTGTTCAGTATCAAATACAATAAAATTCTTCTTTTGCACATCTACTTTCGCAATTTTAGAGACAGGGAAAGTAGCCCCTATTATTTCACTGTAAATGGTGTTGCCTTCCTTATCACCAAATCTAGGAATAAGTTGTCCTAAAGTATCATTTGTAACTTGGTAAGTTTTTTTATCATTTTTGTCTAATAAATAAATCTCCCAAGGTCCTTCACCTTTTGCACTTGTATAGGCAAGATATTGTTTATTGCCTGAAAGTGTTGCATGTAACCAAACCGCTTCATTATTAATTAATTCATTTACTACATTTTTTTCAGCATTTACCTCCACAACACTACTCTTGCCATCAATATCAAATACAGACACAATGAGTTCTTCATTTTCATCAAAATTTGTGCTTGCATCTTCTTTCTTTTGACATCCAAACAAAACTAATAGTAACGATAAAAAAATGATAACAGTAGCACCCATTGTTTTCTTGCATCTACAAACAATTCCATACATTATGCACTTCATCCTTTGCGAAGTTATTTTAGAAGTTGCATTATTACATATCAATAATCATCAAAATACTACATATTATGTTGATAAGAAACTCCGTTATTTATTAAATTTATATAGATCTATTTCCCCAAATTAAGAAGAATCTAATTTCAATCAGAATCACTGAAAAATTAGTTTACAAAAAAAAGATTGTGTAAACTGAATTTTCATAACCATAAAAATAGATAATTTAGAAAGAATTATTAACCATTCCAACTAATCGTACCGTTAAATACCCCCTTACTTATAGGATGTAGTTTACCAAATGTTTGTTTAGACATATCTAAAATTCTTCCTTTTACATACGGTCCTCTATCTAAAATTCTAACTGTTGTAGTTTTTGAATTATCGTTACTTTTTACAGAAACAGATGTTTTAAAAGCTATTGTTTTATGAGCTGCACCATCATCCGCTTTTTCACCAGATGCTGTATTACTTTCTGCCCAAATATCATACCAAGAAACTTTACCCGACTCTGTTTTTGCGGCACGAGGTATTTCTTGTACTGGATTAATTTCTTTCATTTCAACATTAATGGATTCTCTACTTTCTGGAACAACTACTATTGGTGCACCTAAAGCATCATAGACCACCGTCATACCTGGTTTTATAACTGGCAAATCTGATTCGTCTTCATAAAGTCTAGATTGCGGTAAACTTGCTTTTTTATCTCCTTCTCTCAAAACAACAGATTCTTCCTGTTCATTAAATTTAATCACTGTTCCAGGAGCCATGTATGCAGGAATCGTCGCTTCATTGTCTGTACTCGTTTCAATACTTTCACTTGAATTAGCAGCAAAAGCTAAATTGGGAATAGCCAAAGAGGATGCCACGACACAACCTAATAATAGTTTTTTCATTTTACATCTTTCCCTTCTCGTTTTTTAGAAATATGTTGCTGTCGCTTCGCTTTCGCACAGTAAAGATTTGTTGTTGCTGTCGCTACGCTTTCGCACAGTAAAGATTTGTTGCTGCCGCTTCGCTTTCGCACAGTAAAGATTTGTTGTTGCTGTCGCTACGCTTTCGCACAGTAAAGACTTGTTGCTACCGCTTCGCTTTCGCACAGTAAAGATTGTTGCTAGTTGCATCATATTTCGTAAAAAGCATATACGAGAAATAGCTAATATAGCGTGTTTTTTCCTATAAAGTAATCTATACATCCTAAACCCTAACTGAACACTATAATTATATCGAATAGGAAGAAGAATCAATATTTAAGGAAATATAATACCGTCTTATAGAATTTATATAAAATAGGTGAACGTTTATGAAATATATCGAGAATCCACTAGTCAATCTATTTACACTTGAATCTCATACACAAACTGAGAAGCTGAAAATTGAATATGGTATTAAGCTAATTGTTTCACCTTGCTCTTGGCAAACCTCTACTTCTTTCTGTCTTCAGGGCTCGGGAATTGCCCCCTACAGTTCATACGCATACCGGGCACACCATAAAAAAATGCAGCAGATAACTGTTTATCTGCTGCATTAAAACTATTGCATTTCCTTCGTTGGTCCCAATACGCCTGGTACTGGTAAACCTGCTTGACGTAGGAGCACTGTCATTTGTCCACGATGATGGGTTTGATGATCGATTAGTACACGTAATAACGCACCTCTAGCTATTGGTCCAGTGAAACCCTTAACTTCCTCTTGTAAGTCTTCATCTGATAGCTTTGCCGCTTCCTCTTTCACACTGTTTGCTAGGTTTTCGTAAGTAGCTACAATTTCAGCAGCTGTTGATGGGATAGGATCTTCTTGACGTATCATTGGCACCTTTAAACCTGCTAAGTAACTAAAATAACCGGCTGCACCAACTAAATGCCAGCCTAACCAGCCAAGTGTGCTGTGACCTTCCACGATGCTTTGCTCTAGCTTTTCATCTGTTACGGCTTTTAATACTTGAATCGTGCCTTGTGCTGATGCTGACCAATCATTTAAAAAATCGTCTACTTGTCGATACATATAAAACGCCTCCCATTTTCGTAAGTTCATTTCTATCATATTAAATAAGAAACTATCTTACAAGTTTCCGACATTAAGTTTACATAATATAATTATCTCTTATTCTGTAATAACTATTCAATTCAGTTACTTTTTACATGACTTTCATGAAATCAAGTACACGACTCTTTAAATTGTAAAATCATGTATAATAGTTTTTGATATTAAATAGAAAGAGGTATTTTATGTTTTCCCCATTAAAAAAAGGCGATACAATTGGTATTTATTCGCCTTCCAAACCAGCTACAGTTACTGCAAAAGCTCGCTATGAACGAGGCAAAGAACGTCTGCAAGCACTCGGCTTTACAATAAAAGAAGGTTCGTTAACTGGAAAACAAGACTTTTACCGCTCCGGTACACCGAAAGAACGAGCAGAAGAACTTAATGCCCTACTGCGTGATCCCAACATCAAAATGATCTTACCAACAATGGGTGGTACGAACGCCAATAGTATGCTGCCATATCTAGACTACCAAGCCTTTCAGCAGGACCCCAAAATACTTGTTGGGTTATCTGATGTTACCGCTATACTTCTTGCCATGTATGCAAAGACTGGAGTTCCTGTCTTTTATGGACCTTCTGTTGCTTCTACCTTTGGTGAATTTCCGCCTTTTGTCCATTATACAGAGCAATATTTTAAAGATTTGTTTTTACATTCATTATCGATTCCCTACAACATGCCAATCCCACCTATTTGGACAGATGATCGCCTAAATTGGTTAGAAAAAACGACTGAAAAAACGCAGCATCACAATTCATGGATTACTGTACAACCTGGTATAGCTGAAGGTCGTTTAATAGGTGGAAATATTAATACGATGTACGGCTTTATTGGAACACCTTATTTCCCTCACATTAATGAGGGAGACATTTTACTACTTGAAGATACATCCAAAACCATTGCTGTTGTTGAGAAAAACTTTGCGATGTTAAAACTACACGGCCTATTTGACAAAGCTTCTGCGATTATTTTAGGTAAACATGAACAATATGATGATTTAGGTTCTGGCAGAAAGCCTTATGATGTGTTGCTTGAGCAGCTCGATGGATGTGCTATCCCTATTATCGCTGATGTCGATTGCTGCCACACGCATCCACTTCATGCCATGCCCATCGGCTTACGAGTTCGCGTCGATGCGACCGATAAACAGATTACCTTTCTAGAAAACTGGTTTTCATAACATTCGTATAACCTATGGACTTCGCGTATAATGATAGAAAATAGCTGAAGGAGTTTGTATATGAGACTTAATGTAGTCATACTTTCTCTTGCAATATTGCTTTTTGGCTGTAGTGAAGAAAACCGAACAGTGCCAGGTGTGGACAATACAACTGAAGTCAAACACCCTGTTGAACAACCAACAAACGAAAGTGAACTCGCATCCTTTTTCCCACCGGATGGTTCAACTGCTTCTTTTCAAGGTGAAGGCAATGAATTTGCTAGTTTCACACTCCACACAACTTATATCGATGCACATCATATCGCGCAAGTGGAAGATAACGGCGGTGTCACACTTTTAAAGGTGTACCGGATTTCAGATTTAGCGATTGAGCTTGTCTATAAGGAAGCTGTAAATGCTAAACCCAGCCTCCCTACAGCACAAGAAGCTGCCACCTTTCCAGTTATTGAAACAATTTTACAAAAACCTTTAAAAGTAGGAAATAGCTTTAATGGTTGGACAATTCAATCGACGACGGCTTCTATCACTACTGGGACAACTATGTATCATGATGTTATACAGCTAACACGCTCAGAGGATACAATGACGACGACGAAATATTTTGCAAGAAGTATTGGTCTTATCCGTATAGAGGACACGATGGTGACAACAACTAATAAGGAACCTTTTGTCATTACCTCGACCCTACAAAAAATTGAATAAGAATTACTTCACGGCGTCCTGCTTGGGCGTCTTTCATTTTGAGTTAGGAGGTAGTTTTATGAATGATATACATAGATCAACAACAGATGAAGAATTGTCGGAAGAAGAATTCATTGAGCTTGTCCTCGCTGAACAGCAAAAGGCGTTAGCACAAGAACAAGAAGAACGTCAGCAAGATAAAAAGCCAAAGAAGCAAAAACCGATTGTAAAGTGGATTGTCTGGAGTATGGCATTTGTGTTATTTTTGAATACATTTGCACTTATCTTTCAAATTTACTCCATCCCAGCTATTGAATTTTTAAAGGTGTCTGCACGACTATCAGCGCAAGAAGATATAAAAACATATAAAAAGGCTGTGGTTGAGGTCTCTACAGGCTCTAGTAAAGGCACTGGATTTGCCATTTCTCCAGATGGACTTATCGTTACGAATGCACACGTTGTAGAAGATGCTCAAAAATTATTAGTCATTTTTCCTGATGAGGGATTAATGGAAGCTGAATTACTACAAAGCTTCCCAGATGTTGATTTAGCGTTGTTGCAAGTATCTGGTGATGAGCTACCATCCCTTCCACTTGCAGAAGATCCTAGCTATAGTAAAAATGAGCATGTCTATTTCATTGGCAATCCACTAGCCTTTACGGGCATTGCTAATGAAGGAACTTTGCTTGAATCAACATATCTTGAGGATTGGCAGGAACCTGTTATGATGATGGATGCCCCTGTGTATCGAGGAAATAGTGGGAGCCCCGTCATAAATGCTGATGGTGAGGTTATCGGAATCGTCTTTGCAACGATGAAAAAAGAGCCATATGGGCGTGTCGGCTTGTTTGTTCCTGTTCAAGTTTTAAATCGGATATTAAAATAAAAAAAGCGCTTGTCCTCTACTTAGAGCGGACGAGCAGCTTTATTTTAGTTTACATAATAAAATTATTTGTCGCCTTTGCTTTCATGTTTAATAAATTGGGCTAAAACTGATTTTACCGGGATTTTATTTGTAACCTTATCACTGACTTCAGCAATTTTTTGAAGGACGTTTAGAAGTTTTTCATCTCCAGTCCAGTGCTTTTCAATAACGTCTGATCCTAATTTATTCATAACGGTATCAACAACGAAGGTTGCAATAACAAGATCATCTAAATATCCACCAAAGCCTAGAAACCCTTCTGGTAAAAAATCAATTGGCATTATAAAATATGCTATTGAAGCACCTATTAAAGTACGACTTTTCTTATCGATTTTAGGATCTGTAAGAGTTTTTATTAATAAGTGAAATAAATCCGGCACAAACATTAAATATTGAGTGAATTTACTTTTCTTCCCCGATTTTGATGTGAGAAAAGATTCCAATTTAGCACGTAGCTTTTTATAGAAATCTTGCTGTTCCTGTTCACTAGGAATTTCTGTAGATGTATTCATTGGTTAATCCTCCTTTACTTAGTTGATTCTACATCAATTATTACAGGAAGGCACAATACGAGGCCTCCTCAAACGTTCCTGCTATCTCCCTTCCCTTTAATGTTCTTTCCATTTGTTCGAATCTCTTTTGTTTCTACGAGCATAATGCGGCTCTTCTCACACATCTGGTGAACGACATCTTTATACTTTTAACCAAAATTAGAGATTTCTAATCCTTTAACGTTCAAAGAATGCAAAAAAAGACATCCTAAATAAATAGGATGTCTTAGGTTTAACGAAAGTAATTTTAATTACTGAGAATTAAAGTTTAGTTACGTTAGCAGCTTGTGGTCCGCGGTTGCCATCTACAACTTCGAATTCCACTTTTTGACCTTCGTCAAGAGTTTTGAAACCTTCGCCTTGGATAGCTGAGAAGTGTACGAATACGTCGTTTTCACCTTCAACTTCGATGAATCCAAAACCTTTTTCTGAGTTAAACCATTTTACTGTACCTTGTTTCATTTAAAAAAACCTCCAAAAAATAAAAGTGAACAATATGTAATTTCTTCAGCGATTGAAAAAAATTCACATATTACAAAGAGTACCGAACTAACGCGATCACTTTTTGTAATATGTGAATTCATGTTTCCGGTGAAGCAATTAAATTGTTAACCTAAGTATAACCATCATTCATAATTTTGTCAAATAAAGAAAAATGTTTTTTTTAATAATTTCAAAATTTTATTTCAATTCCTCAGATTTGGTAGCGATAATACCGTGATATATTTGCACATCATCATCACAGGCTTCGCAAAAAACACTTTCATCCTCTGACCAAAAGGCCCAAAATCTCCCTTCTTTAGTTGCCTCATTGTCATATGTTAATCGGAAGTGCTGTAACTTACTTTGTAATGCCAACTCAAATTGCTCTACCGTTTCAAATGTTTCATTTGTTTGAATAAAAGTCTCCCAGCCTTCGAATTTCCACCAAGGCTCATAATCAGCTTTCATGTAAATAATTGTATACATATTTGCCACATTCCCTGCTGTAATAAGATATTTTCATTTTAGCAAAGACACCTGAAATGTCTATTAAAACACCCCGAAATATGCTATTATTGCCTTATTATTCATTATTTTCGGGAGGTATTTTTTTATGTTTTCAAGTATTCGACCTAAAGCCGAGCTCGAGGAATTATTAAAGCGTGGCACAAATTTAAATGCAACAGGCCGTTTCAATAAAACACTAGCATTTAACCATTTTAATTCTCAAGATGAGGAAAATTTAAAAACTCTCTACAATAAGTTAAAAGATATCACACCTTCTATGAATGCAATTTTTCATAATTATCTAAGTGAAATTTCCCCAACCTCTAAGCTAACGATTAGTGAAGAATATATTAATCGATACTTAACGCAATTTTTCTTAGGTACTCGTAATGATGACTATGTGGATGAAACCGTTAAATTTTTCAACTTATTCCGAAAAAATCAATACGAGCCTGGTAAACTAATTGTCGTATTCAATCAATTTGCATTTTACATTACTACATACATATTACATAATTTCGGTTTAAAACCCTATAAAGCTTTTGAATATATGAAATCTTTCCAATCAGCTGTCAATGTCGATCAGGAATTACTTGTTGAAGTATTAACGGAACGAATTATTGAAAATGTCGTTGCTGAAGTTTCTTCCTTAATGGATGTTAACGCTAAAATCATGTATATGAAAGATTTAGTATTTAGTTTAGATAAACAAAATGAAGAAATACAATCCTCTACTGCCGCAACGGAAGAAATTGCTGCTTCTATTAATGAAGTTGCTAAAATGTCTTCACGTATTTCTGAAAAAACAACTGAATCTGTAGATCACGCTGTACAAGGTAAAAATGCAATTGAACATGCCCTATCTGAAATCTTTAAAACAGAAGAGACATTTACAAGTATTGTTGAGTCCTTTTCAGAATTACAAAAGCGGGTTAATGATATTGAACATGTTGTAACGTTAATTAACCAAATTGCTGATCAAACGAATTTACTTGCTTTGAACGCTTCTATTGAGGCTGCTCGTGCAGGTGAACATGGCAAAGGTTTTGCTGTAGTTGCACAGGAAGTTCGTAAACTTGCTGAGGGAACTGTATCGGCACTTAGTGAGGTAACTACAAATGTCCATCATTTACAAAGTTATTCGAATGATGTATCAAACTCCATTACAGAAACAACAGAGATTATTAAAGAAGCAACCGTGGAGGCTAAAGAATCGTTACCATTATTAAACGCAATTGTTAGTGCCATTGAAGGTATTAATATGGATGTCACAAATACAGCAGCAATCTCACAAGAACAAGCAGCAGCGATAGACGAAGTTTCAGCAAGAATGATTGAAATTTCTAGCCTTCAGGATGATATTCGTGACTATAGCCATAACACTTCTAGCGATATTCACTTATTAGGGAAGGAAATTAATCGTTTCCGCAATGATATTATTGCGAATAATAATGTTCAGCTATCATCTATCGCACTTTTACAATTATCAAAGGCTGATCATATTTTATGGAAATGGCGAATTTATAATATGTTCCTTGGCCTTGAACACGTAGAGCCAAGTGATGTATCTTCTCATAAAGAATGTCGTCTTGGTAAATGGTATTCATCTCAACGCTCTGTAGAACGTTTCGGACACTTACAAGACTATCGTGAATTAGACGCTTATCATAAACGTGTTCACGAATCTGCAAAATTAGCAGCAGAGGCTCACAAGGCTGGTAAAATTCAACAGGCAGAAATTCATTTAAAAGAAGTAGACCAAGCTTCTAAGCAAGTTCTCTACTTTATCAATAATTTAATTTTATTCTTAGAAAAAGAACGTGTTATGCACTAAGTACAGGGTGATTTCTTCACTCTTATCTAGTAGGAGGTTTTAGCTTGAAGAAGCGAGCATTAATTAAATTTTTCGGAGATGTTTATGGAACTGGCTACCGTTTTTTCATTAAACAAAAAGCGATCGAACTAGGATTAAAAGGATATTGCAAACTAAATGCTGAAGATCAAATTGAGGTTGAAGTAGAAGGTGCCAAAAAAGCGATTGATGAATTCCTAGTATTTGTTCAAAAAGGAGTTAGCCCTCAAGCAGATTCCAACTCATTTACGTTAGAGCTTTACGATGAGTTAAAAGGTTATGTACGTATGGAGTCAGACATTGTTTAGTCTGGCTCTTCTTTTTTTGTAGTGTTATTATAGCTATGTATTTCAAGGTTTTTGGCTATTTTCAACATTGAATGAATACGGTTTATAAAAAAAGACGTTGCTGGGGGCAAGTTTAATTAGGATTGGGATTAATTCCACAGTCCTTTTTATTTTGCCTTCCACAATGGTCTTTATATATTTTATTCAGCTAAGCCCAAGACATAGACAAACATCCTATCCACATGTCAATCAACCATAAATCGAGTAGGAGGAGGTGATTAACCTCCGACCTCTCACACCTCCGTACATACG